>DLBP01000001.1:0-5857 GCA_002480165.1 Proteobacteria bacterium UBA7821
GACTGTCGGATAGATGCGCATACAAACTGCTATCGAACGTCAGACCTAATGCGTCCAGCTCAATATCACCGATCATCAGCATCTGGCCATTAAACTCAACCGTCACACTGGTTCCCTTAGCCTGCATAATGTACACCATAGCGCCCTCTTCCAGGACAACAACTCGCCCATCTGGCACCAGAACTGCTGAACACGTCCGCTCGATTTGGCGGTTACCAGAGAGATTTTTAAGCTGTTCTTTTAAACTAGTCATTTGGCGCCTCTTGCTCTGGCAGCGTAAAGCTCTCACCACATCCACACACATAAGTTGCATCTGGATGACAAAAAATGAGCTTCGATTGCCCAAAGCCCAGGTCAGACAACTCAACAGCCGTTCCTTTTACTCTGTCATAAATAGCCGGGTCTAGGTATAAATAACTGCCCTGGTGAACAATCTCTAGACAACCATTGGGTTTTTCCTGAAGGGTTTCGAGTGTGATTTGATAGCCATTACAGCCACTAACATTTAGATTAATTTGAATACGCAGACTGTCATCGCTGGCGCTAGCACTTGCTTGAACAAACCGCCAAGCTTTTTCACTAAATATTAATGGACTTTCACGCACCACTAAGTCTCCGTTGTCACTGTCTTTTGATCTCCCGCTAAAATCGAGCTGATCGCATGTGATGCAAGCGTGGCACATTTCACCCGAGAAGGAAATGCTTGCACGCCCGACATGACCGCCAGCTTTTTCAATCGGTCACTGCCAGCACACTCGCCTTTTACCATAGCCTGAAAATCTCTTAGGATAGCCATAGCCTCGTCCACATCTAAATTAGCCAAACGCATACACAACAAGGAGGCTGATGCTTTCGAAATCGCGCACCCAGAACCTGTAAATTGCAACTGGACAATTCGATTGTTTTGCTTGGATAGGTAAATCTGTATTTGGTCCCCACACAAAGGGTTGTGACCTTGTATCGTGAATTGAACGGGCTCAATTTGACCATAACACCGGGGGTGGCGGCCATGGTCCAAGATCACTTCCTGGTACAGATCAAGAATATCATCCATTGAATATCTCTACAACACGCTTGAGAGAGCGAATCAGCCGATCAATGTCTTCGTGATTATTGTATAAACCCAAAGAGACTCGAGTTAAAGACGGATAACCCAGTGACTTAACCAGAGGCATAGCACACAAATGACCTGCCCGAACTAGAACACCATCCCTGTCAAGTATGGATGCGATGTCATGTGGGTGAATGGCGTCGAGTGAGAATGATAAACACGCGACTCTGTTGTCTAAAGAACCGGCAATAGTGAGCCCATCGATTGAATCGAACTGCCCGATTAGATAATCTAATAATTGCCGTTCATGCTCCATAATATCTGACCAAGGAATTTTTTGGATATAAGCAATTGCAGAGCCCAATGCAATCACACCCGATATATTGGGTGTACCTGCTTCAAAACAATGTGGGGCAGAAACGAGCTGGCTGTCCGAATAAGTCACCTCAGTGATAATACCACCACCAACCTGTGCGGGCTGCATCTGTTTCATCCATTTCTCTGCAGCAAACAGCACACCAGTCCCAGTTGGGGCGTAGAGTTTGTGACCAGAGAAAGTGTAGAAGTCACAGCCAAGATCCTGTACATCCATAGGTATGTGTGCGACAGCTTGCGCACCGTCAACACAAACCGGGATATCATACTGATGAGCCATCTCACAGATCGTTTTGATTGGATTGACTGTCCCAAGCACATTGGAAACATGAGTCACTGTAACCATCTGAGTATTGTTATCAAGCAATGACTGATAATGCTCTAGATCCAACTGATTGTCATGGTTCAATTTAATCACTCGAATTTCACAATCAAACGCCTGAGCTATACGCTGCCATGGCAGTAGATTAGCATGGTGTTCCATAGCCGATACTATGATGTTTCCGCCTCGTTGACATCGATGACTAAGATAACAAGTTGCAACCATATTCAGCGCTTCAGTTGTTCCTCGACAAAAAATCACCTCGTGACTCTGCGCATTCATCCATTGAGCAACCTGACTCCGGACGGACTCATACCAAGCAGTTACCTGCTCAGAGAGCCTGTAGATACCACGATGAATATTGGCATTGTGATGTTCATAATACTCACTTTCTCTGTCGATGACAGATTGAGGCTTTTGAGTGGTTGAAGCACTGTCAAGAAAAGCCAAGTCTTGTTGGTGTATTAAGGGGAAATCTTCCCTACAATTCAATGGGCATTCTAAAGCTGTCTGTTTCATAAATAATATTGAATTTTAACCACTTAAATGATAACTTAAAACAGTTTTTATTCATAGGAAATTCTGTGAAAATTTTGCAAATTATCCCGTCACTACAATCTGGAGGCGCTGAAAGAGGCTGTATCGAGGTGGCAAATGGATTATCTGACATTGGATATCCAAACCACATTATCACACAAGAGACAGGACCCAATACAGTACTACCGTCTCTAACACAATTACATTTTGCACCAGTGGCCAGTAAAAACCCCATCCAGATCCTGCGCAATGCCGCTCTCATACACCGCATTGTTGTTGACCATAACATTGATTTGATTCACATCCGATCTCGCGCACCAGCCTGGTCGATACAACTCATCAAACAGAAACTCCACATACCCATTTTATCAACCTGCCATGGCTGCTATCGTGTTCCAAATCGACTCAAACACATCTACAACCGTTCTATCACCGACTACCCTGACCACATCATCGCACCCTCTGCTTACGTCCTTGACTACCTACAGCAGCACTACCCTAATAGCGTAACTAAGACAACGGTCATCAATCGTGGTGTGGATCTCAATGTATTTCAAACCAAAGCCACCGACAAAAAACAGCAAGCATTACTGATCAAAACCCTTGGCCTCAACTCACATCAGCCCATCCTATTTGTTCCCGCACGTTTCACCAAGTTCAAAGGGCAGTCAACGGTGATTAGTGCTATCTCACGTATGAAAGACTTACCTGTGCAAGTTGTGTTCTGTGGCAAAATACAAGACAAAAGTTATTTTAATCAGTTAAAAAAACAAGCCTATCATGAAGGCGTTGCCCACCAGGTACAACTACTACCACCTATTGAGGACCTACCAACAGCCTACTCAATAGCAGACATTACGATTTGCCCATCGATGACCCAAGAATCGTTTGGCCGAATTCCAATCGAAGCTGCCGCCATGGGATCAATTGCTTTGGCAAGCAATCACAGTGGCTTCAAACACACAGTTCTACCCAACAAAACCGGCTTCCTATTCGACGCCAACTCACCGGATGATCTATCCAGAAAAATCAGACATATCCTAACACTAAGTACCAATGATAAACGATCGATTATCGATCAAGCAACCAGACGCGTCCATCAAGAATTCACTAAAGACACCATGGTAAAAAAAACGCTCAATGTATACAGAAACTTATTGGCACAAGCAAAAGAGCCACTCGCTTAATGGCAGACAGACATTGACAACATGGCTAGCACTTGGTAGCTTAACAGAGTAACTCGGAGGACATTCATGCTGTACGCACTGCTACTTGCCAATAACCACATTCAGTGGTTTTTGAATACCCAGGATGGTAGTTCAGCAAAATCACCAGAATCAGCGAGGGAGATTTTTCCACCCGTGCGATGGAACAGCGTATCCAATACACTCAAAAATCTAGCGCTTCTCTACATCACCTATTATTTTTTTTACTCAGCAATCTATTCCCAATTGTTTACCTTAACCCAATCTGCGACTAGCTATTTTCTCGGTCCGCTGCTATACGATGGGCTAGCTCACCTCAATAGCTTGATAATTCTCTACCAGTATAGTCTCATCAACACCCAGCTATTCGATTGCTTATCCAATCATCAACACGGTAACAATCGGTATCATCTATACCAATTAGTCACCGTTAGCTTATCAGCTCTCATCACCAGCTGCTTCCCCACTAGAAACATCACTCATCTAATCGGCATTTACCTGTTCATCGAAACCAATCTAAGACACCTAAGCCGACACATTGGGCGTTTACGAATAAGCCATCTGTCAAACACAGCACAATTCACCCTATCTTTTATCGCAATATTCTGGCTAACACCGATTTACCGCTCAGTCCACATCATCCCTTTAGTCCGAAGCATTATCGGGATTAGTAATCAAAACTCGTTAATGAATACCTATTTTCCTATTCTGAGTAGACAGATATTCCCCAGTGCGGTTGAGACAATCTTTCGTATTAATACCATTGCTGATTCAGCAGCAACCGCAAGCGGCTGTCTAAAAAAAATCGAGAAAGATATCAACAACAATCGCAAGCAATCTAGTGTTCGATGAGGTCAAACAACGCTTCTGACATCGACTTCAACCAAGCCCTGAATGTCAAACATTCGATCATCATCAATGTTGACTCAAAATGAGAAGTCATTAATAGCTTTCGCGACTGATCCAAGTCTAGCCCTCTAGACTGGCAATAATACAAAGCATCAGCATCGATCTGACCAACACAAGCACCATGCGCACAGGACACGTTATCTGTGTAAACTTCGATTTCAGGTAACGTATTGACCTTAGCACCTGAACCCAACACAAGATGCTTACCCTGCTGATTGGCATCGACCATCTCAGCAGCCTGATCGATAACCACACGGCCATGGATGTTAACCGATGCGCTACCAGAGGCTATGGCACGGTACGTTTGACGACTGGTTGATCTTGGTGCCTGATGGTTCATCTGGGTGAATTGGTGAGTTTGCATATCACTATGAAGCAAATACAAAGCATTGAGTTGACAATGAGCGGCTTCACCACCAATAGTGGACCAAAACCCATCCCTAACCACGCCACAACAAGATACAAAGCGACTGCCTTGATACACACTCTCTTCGCCCAAACGACACTCATCGTGCATGAATACCGCATCCCAATCACCAGCCAAGTAAACACGATGATGATGACATATTGCTTGATCATCTAGATCAATTGAGACAACTTGCGCCAATTCCATAGCGCAATCAACTTGCGGCCCATGGCACTCAATCAAATCGAGACGAGCCGCTTTACCAACAGTGATCATGTGCTTCAGGCCACAAGTATTGAGTGACTCGCTCAATTCAGAGCCAGTTGTTAAGATTTGAATGCGACGCTTTTGACCATCTGGCACATGGATTCTGAGGCCATCTCGGACAAAACTGAGGTCAAACTGTGCCATAGCAGATAATGGGCTTGCCAGCTGTCGTGACAACGCACCATTGGCATTCTCTAGACCTGGGTGCGCTCTCCAACAATACACGTGCTCATCAGTAGCATCGGACAAATCTGAAAACCACTGACCGTTATGAAAAACATAACAATCATAGCCAGCGATGCGATGACAATCAATCCAGCCTAATAAGGCCTTAGACCAGCTGGCTGTCTCATGAGACTGTGATAACGATGATAGCGCCAGAGGCTCTCGACTGTAGCGCCAAACTGATCGGGTATTCGCTGCCCGAAAACCTTCGTGGTGTGAACGTGACAGTTCCCTCAACCACGATGGACTGTCTGACCACATATCGTCAACTCGCTGCTGCTCAGTCATTATCTAGCCAACCATAGCCCTTCTCTTCTAGCTCTAAAGCCAGCGCAGATGACCCTGTTTTAATAATTCTACCCGCTTTCATGACGTGTACAAAATCGGGCTTAATGTGATTTAATAAGCGCTGGTAATGCGTAATCAACACAACGGCGTTATCGGAATTTCTATAAGAATTGATACCATTTGACACCACCTGTAGGGCATCGATATCCAAACCCGAATCCGTCTCATCTAAAATAGCCATTTTAGGTTCAAGCATTGCCATTTGAAAAATC
>DLBP01000001.1:6116-6380 GCA_002480165.1 Proteobacteria bacterium UBA7821
AATCCGTCTCATCTAAAATAGCCAATTTAGGATTAAGCATCAGTAACTGAAAGATCTCATTGCGTTTTTTCTCACCTCCTGAAAAACCAGCATTAACTTCACGTCTAAGCCATGAAGTATCCATACCCATTTGCTTTAGGTTATCTTTTGCCAATTCCATAAAGTCCATTGCATCAAGCGCTGACTCGCCTCGGGATTTTCTAATTTGATTGAGAGCCGCTTTCAAAAAAACCAAATTATTAACACCTGGTATTTCAACTGGAT
>DLBP01000049.1 GCA_002480165.1 Proteobacteria bacterium UBA7821
ACAAACCAATCTATTTGACTATGTCATCGCACCCAAGCATGACCATATCCCAGGAGATAATGTCATCCATGTTCTTGGCTCTGTGCACAACTTGAATTCACAGAAGATCAATCAACACAAGCATCACCTACAACCTCAGCGAAAACACCAGAGTCGAGTCATCACGATTTTACTTGGCGGGCCAAATCGATGCTACCAGATGTCAATTGCGATCATTAAAGCACTGTTAGATAAGATAGCGGCCGTATTCGACGAAAACGATTACCAACAGATGATCATCCCATCTAGAAGAACCCCCCAATGCATCATTGACTACCTACATCAAAACAAACGAGACAGCCAATTTATTGGCTCACAGAGCTCTCGCATCGATTATTTATCCGCACTGGCGCTAGCAGATAAAATTGTTGTCACAAGTGATTCTATTTGTATGACATCAGAAGCCGCAGCAACTGGCAAACCGGTCTTTATCGCAGGACTACCCATCACCAAACTCAACAAACGCTTTGAGGAATTTCATGACACCATGGCGGCACGAGGAATCACTCGATACCTTAAACACGGTGATCATGATTGGCACTATCAGCCACTGAATGAAATATCTCAAGTGGTCACTACCTTAAAAAAAGGGCTAACTCTGTGATTGAATCTTTAGCACAAATCCAAAAGACCATTGAACTAATCTCGCAGAACTCTAAGACTAATTATTGGCTCAGCAACCATGATTTAAGTGAAGTGTTCTATGTTGATGAAGAATTTGAATCCATATGGGGCTACAGTCGACAAACCTTATATCAAAACCCAACCATCTGGCAACGCGCAATTGTTCAGTCAGAAATCGACATTATCCAAACGGTTCGAAGCCAGTTAGCGAATTGCGAGACATCAATTAACATTAACGAAAAATACTGCATCCGGTCTGACTCTGGTGATGATTACTGGGTACGTGACACGGGTTTTGCGATTTATGACAACGGCAAAGTCATTGGGTTTTTAAGGCAATTTAAAAACATCTCTCATGAAGAAGCCATGAATAACGAGGTCAAAAGACTGATCCACGAAGCCAGCTTAACAAAAGAGCGGTTCCTATCAAATATTGGGCATATCTTTAGAACCCCCCTGTCAAAAATCATTGGATTTGCCGACCAGGTGTTCAATCAAACATCTAACCCGCCGCTACAGGAGTACAGCATCCAGATTAGACGTGCTTGCGAGCTCGTATTAAAATCATTTAATGACGTATTAGAGGCTTCCAATAGCCATGGTGATAACAATAACGAGATGACGTCCTTCAAATGGGATAGTATCACCACAGCATTGAAACAAAAATATAAAAGCACCATCGCAAAAAAGAAACTAAAATTTAAGATCCTATACGACAAGAAGTCTTGCCCTGTGGTTGTCAGCCAGCCCTATTTGATTAGGAAGGTCCTAGAAAAGTTGATACATAATGCGATTAAAAACACACCGACAGGGGCAATCACATTATCAATTGAGTATAAAAAAAGTGACAATCACTGGCTGATTAGTATCGCAGACACTGGCATTGGCATTAGCCCCAAATATCAGGTACTGATATTTGAGTTATTTGAATCGATCAACCCCAGTTACCGCGATAGTCAAACTGGACTGGGTATTGGGTTATTTGTTGTCACAAAATACATCGAGAGACTGAAAGGAACCATTAAGGTCACTAGCGAAGTTGGGACAGGGACAACATTCTCGATGCGCATACCCAACGGGGTTGTCAGCAAAAAAGCTGTATTACCTCAACAAAGCAAACAACTCGATCAATCAGCCTCGTCAATTTTATTGATTGAAGATGATACGATCACCAGCAAAATCCTTCATATTTCCTTATCTAGGCTCAACTGTGACGTGACTTGCTGTTATAACGCAACAGATGGCTTAAATGCACTAAGGTCACGCCATTACGATCTAATACTGACTGACATGGGCTTACCGGACATGGATGGTTTTGACTTGTGTATTAATCTAATGAAGGCCAAACCGCTGTCAACAAGAATCGTCGTAACATCTGCCCACATAAACGAAGACATCAAAGAAAAATTGAGTAAAATAGGGGTCTCTGAGTCGGTTGAGAAACCGTTAACTCAAAATGTGATTAAGAGTATACTACAGTATCGCGTGGATTAAGAAGCCTTTTTCTGTACAAATAGAACGTGTTTTCTTAATTTTCTACTGTATTTCATTAGTTTTAGCTTAGCGTCTGGCTTTGCTGTTGTCGCATAAGACTCGCCTGTTGGCTTGTGTACCAAGAGTACAATGCTTCTTCCAGTCTTCTTCTTTCCTGCCATTTATTTACTCCTCTATTCTGTAATGTAGCCCAGCTCTTTCAAGTAGAAATCAACGCCATGCTTATCGATCATTCGAATACCTTTTGCAGAAACCTTGAGCCTAACCCAACGCTGTAAGGTTGGTGAAAAGTAACGTTTGTTTTGTATATTTACTTGAAACCAGCGCACACTTTTTCTGTTAGAGTGAGACACTCTGTTTCCGGTACGGCTGCCTCTTTGTGTTATGACGCATTGACTCACGGTTATTCTCCAAATAGTATAACAGCATCATACCATCATTTTTTTCAAAATCAAGTGGTTTTTTTGTTATTTAATACGATCTGGCAAAATATGCTAAACAGCTCGTCTCACGCCCACTAAAGATACAAATCCCCGGCCCTTCACTTCGATCAATTGGCATACAGCGAACCGTCACGCTCAAATCCTCTCTTAATTGGTGCTCATAATCTAA
This sequence comes from Proteobacteria bacterium UBA7821, assembly GCA_002480165.1. Classification (GTDB taxonomy): domain Bacteria; phylum Pseudomonadota; class Gammaproteobacteria; order Comchoanobacterales; family Comchoanobacteraceae; genus UBA6594. The sequence continues at coordinate 2,770 of DLBP01000049.1, forward strand.
ACTTGGCACCCAAAATCCACCAACAAAACCCGCTTCATTAGACTTGAAGTAATCATAAAGCTCGTCTTGACTACGAACCATGTGACTTTTCCCAGCTCGCCAAGCCTGCGCTCTAGCCCACAGTGCTTCATGCACAGCATGCAGCCTATCCGGTAGCTGTTGTAATAGCTGCGCGACCGTGAGTGTTGTCTTATCCCGATAGGGTAAATGCCGGCTTGATAACGAAACTTGATCGTTAGCGATCTCTCTCATACCGACCTCAATTCGAATAGGCACTCCCTTTTTTACCCATGACCAAGTCTGTTGACCTGGCCGTGCTTCAACCATCACACGCACAGCTTCTTGGGCATAATGTATGCCCGTCAATTGATCGGCTAGTTGTCTCGCATAATCCATAACCGTTGAGCGTTTGGACTCATCATGCACGATTGGCAAAATGACCACTTGTATGGGTGAAATTTGTGGAGGAAGGCACAACCCATCATCATCACCATGCGTCATGATTAGACCGCCAACCAGGCGAGTCGAGACACCCCATGACGTTGTCCAAGCATACTGACGCTGTTCTTGTTGGTCAGTATACTGTATGTTAAACGCCTTGGAGAAGTTCTGCCCCAAAAAATGAGAAGTGCCTGCTTGCAAGGCTTTACCATCTTGCATCATAACTTCTACTGAATAGGTCTTCTGCGCCCCAGGAAAGCGCTCGCCCTCCGACTTTTCACCCACTAGAGTTGGCATGAGCAACACGGTTTCACAGAAGTCCTGATAACAGGCTAACATCGCCAAAGCTTGTTGATCAGCTTCATCAGCATTTGCATGAGCAGTGTGGCCTTCTTGCCACAAGAACTCAGACGTTCGTAGGAATAATCGAGGGCGCATCTCCCAACGCATGACATTGGCCCACTGATTCATTTTAAGGGGTAAATCGCGATAGGAGTTAATCCATTTGCTAAATTTCTGACCGATTAGTGTCTCTGATGTTGGCCGAATCACATAAGGCTCTTCGAGAGGAGAACCGGGCTTTAATCCACCATTGCCATCCGATACTAATCGACGGTGGGTCACAACAGCACACTCTTTGGCGAAACCATCAACATGGTCAGCTTCTTTCTCTAAATAGTGCATTGGTATGAGCAATGGGAAATACATATTCTGGTGACCCATTGCCTTGAATCGTTGATCCAGTAGTTGTTGGATTCTCTCCCAAATACTATAGCCCCATGGCCGCATGACCATACAGCCACGCACGTCGCTTGTCTCGGCCATTTCAGCTTGTTCTATGACCGCCTGATACCATTGAGAAAAATCCTCATCGCGTTTTGGCGAAATCGCTGATCGCTTACTTACTGTCACCGTGATACTCCTGTGAATTCAATCAGACTCTACCACATGAGTACAATTTTTGCAAAATTATCGTGTTTAGAATTGATTTTATTGCCATTTAACCCTATGCTAGCGACAGCGTATTGAATTTAGGGTACCCATGATGACAATTAAGCAATACATAGAATCCGTCATGTCTGACGCGATTAGCCGCACCTACAACACAACCATCAACCCCAATATCAGTAAAACAAGCAAGCCAATATTTGGAGACTATCAAGCCAATTTCGCTATGAAACTTGCTGGCTCCATCAAGGACAATCCAATAACCATCGCAAACACGGTTGTTAAAGCACTAGCAGATGACTCGCACATAACGACTTCAGTCGCTGGACCAGGGTTTATCAACATCAGCATTTCGAGCGCGCTACTGATTGAACAACTCAATCAGATACTGGCATGCCCACGACTAGGCATTGAACCAACTAACTCCGTCAGGCGTATCGTTGTGGATTATAGTAATCCAAACATTGCAAAAGAAATGCACGTTGGCCACCTCAGGTCTGCTGTAATTGGCGATAGCATCTGTAGGATATTAACTTTTTTAGTCCATGACGTTATTCGACAAAATCACATTGGAGACTGGGGAACACAATTTGGCCAACTCATTGAGTACTTAATTGATCTTAAACATCTAGGCGAAGACACAACCATTCGTGACTTTAATGCCTTCTACCAAGCAGCACAACAATGCTTTAATAACGACCCTGCTTTCGCAACACGGTCTAGAAAACGAGTAGTCTTACTCCAAAGTGGTGATCCAGAAACGCTCGAGCTGTGGCAGCAGCTGGTTGATCAAAGTTACTCATATTTTAACACCATCTATCCGAAATTGGATTTACTACTGACCATGGATGACATTCGACCAGAAAGCTATTACAACCCAATGTTAGCGGATACCGTCCAAGAGCTCGTCGCTCTGAATATAGCCTCTTACGACGACAATGCGGTCGTGGTCAAACTCGATGACATTAAGACCAAATCTGGCGACAGCATGGGCATGATTATCCAAAAAAGCGACGGTGGCTATCTCTATGCCACGACAGACCTAGCCGCTTTAAAATACCGCGTCAAAACACTCAAAGCAGATGAAATCATTTACGTCACCGATCACCGTCAAAAACTCCATTTTGACATGGTCTTCAAAACGGCTAAACTAGCACAGTGGATAGATGACTCCTATCCAATCCAGCACGTTAGTTTTGGTGCTGTATTAGGGACCGACAAAAAACCACTCAAGACTCGATCGGGGGATCTGATTACATTACGTCAACTACTGGATGAGGCCGAACATAAAGCAGCAACGTTACTGTCTCAAAAAAGTCATTCAAATGACAACCAAAATATTGCTAACATCATCGGCATTGGCTCTCTTAAATTTTCCGACCTAAGTGCTGACAAACAAAAAGACTACTTATTTAATTGGGACCAAATGTTGTCTTTTGACGGGAAGACTGCGCCCTACCTAATCAACGCTTACGTGAGAATACAGTCCATTCTTAGGCAGTACCCAAAAGATCAATCCCCCCGGATAGCCGACGATTTCACGTCTCCTTTCGAACGCCAACTGGCTCTCAAATGCACCCAATTTGCTGATGTGATTCTAGAATCAACCGAGGGCTTTGAAATTCAGAAGATATGCCAGTACGTGTTTGAGCTAGCTCAATTGTTTCATCAACTCTACGAACACTGCCCCATCCTAAAATGCAGTCCAGAACTCATGAACCACCGAATCGCCTTGTGCCAGATAACAGCCAAAACGATCAAGCAATCACTCCACTTAATTGGTATCAGAACATGTGATTACATGTGATATGACTGCCAGTAATAACCTAATAGCTCAGTCACAATAGCCAAGGTTTTTCCATCGACATCTAGATCAGGGTTGTATTCAACGATCTCGAGGCCCACAAGCTTAGGGTGACTAAACAGCTGGTTTATCGCAGGCGCAACTTCTGCCCAGCGCATACCATTATCAACGGTAGTTGCAACACCTGGTGCATCACTAGGATCCAGTCCATCGACATCAAAACTTAGACCAAAACCCACTGTTGTGTTTTGCAAATCGCGACACACTTGCGTCAACACATTCGAAAACCCATGTGTCTGAACAGCCTCTATTGGATACAAATTAACCCCCTGAGAACGCACAAAATCCATTTCTTCCGCCTCATAATCCCTAACACCAATATAGTGAATGTGCTCCGGCTTTAGTTTGGGGTGAGGATTTTGTATTGCTGTTAATTCTGCGGGACCATGGCCCAATAGGCAGGCAATTGGCATGCCATGTATGTTCTTAGTATGAGATGTTTCTGGCGTGTGAGCATCTAAATGCGCATCAAACCAAATAAGACCAAGCGGTCCATCAATTGCGGATGCTGCTCCACTCCATGTACCGATTGCAGCTGAATGATCACCGCCACAGGCCACCCATCTTTTTTGAGACAGTGTCAGCTGTTGAGTCACTTGAGCCAACGACTGACAGGCATCCTGTATGTCGCCCAGCGCTTGCATCTGTCGCGCAGCCGTTGTATCGCCAAACATACCATGCCAGACAATCGGCCAAGCACAATTTAACTCTAGCCACTTGGCGATGTGGCTAGGACCTTGAGCACTTCTCACATCGGTGCTTCCCATACCCAGGGTATAACCAACCATATCTAATTGTACCATCGTTCTCGCATAGTGTTGAACCACTTGTTTTGATAAAACTCAATTATTTTAGTATACCACACTCTTCTGAAGAAAAAAGGCCTACAACTGACCTAAAAAAAGAAGATAGATCTCTTTAGCTGTTTAACCCAGGGTTTAATCATATTCGAATGATCACCCTCTTGGTTATCGATTTTAACATCGAGTGAGGACGTCAGGCCACCTGCCACAAGCTCGAGAGCCATCGCTACTTTAAAGGCTGCCTCGATCGTGTAACTACAGGCTTGATAGAGCGGTAGAAAAGTTCTTAGTACGCAACACCCCGTATCTGCCGTACAGATCTTTCGATCAAATCGGATGTCATCTTTTTCCGAATCCGACATGTCAGAATTGGTTTGCAACTTATCATTACAAACACTTAAATCATAGCGCTTTTGGTAAAAACAACACATAGGTGGCTCAATCGTTAACTTATAAATAGCGGTGCAAGCAGACTTGAAATTAATTTTGATGCCCAATATCCTAATGACACAGAAGCCAAATTTTGGCCTGTTGTCTTTGTGTTTGCAATTGTATTTACCACCTGGCTCATTCTTACTGCATTTGCTTGCTTGTGTTTTAGGTTCTGTTGGCAGTATACCTTCGAGCAACTTCGCCAGGTTGACAGCCTCTGCCGGCACTATAAACAGAACCATTATAGCGATTGTCAAAGGCAGTGCCTTAAAAACTTGCATTGTAATCTTCGAATTGACTTAACTGTGTTCAGTCTATCATAAAAAACTGAGAAAAAACTAGTCTTTATTGTTGATAATAATGCCCCTTAAACAAACATACTGTGCGTTGTAATAGCTAATCTGCTGGGATAACAACTCTTCTGTGACGGCATCTGTTGACACTTGAGCCAATAATCTAGCTGAGCAACATAGCCCAATGAGCTTGTCAAAAGCATGACAAAGCGACTGAAGACTCTGCTGAGTGGTTTTATGGCCACAGTATTCAGGCAACTCAGAGAGCTCATGTACTCGCTCTGAATTAACCAACGCGCCTGTTTCATGAATGTGCAGCCGCTCCATCAACTGCTCAGTGTGGCGATACAGCGTCTCATGCTGTTGATCGACAAACACTTGAATCTGATGAAACAAATCTCCTTTAACGCCCCATTTAACATTGTGTAGTAACATCTTTATGGTAAACTTATTAGCAACCACACGCTCAACAGCCTTGTGAAATATTGAATCGAAATTGTCTGGCATGTCTTTTGTTTCAATCATTCTACTCCTCCTATTATTGTTTAGTTATCCATCAGATCATTTGTCTAAATACAATTACATCGTAGCATACTGGCGTAAAAAAATCAAAAATTAATAACCTATGTCGATGTTTATACTGGATAATAATGAGCCATAAACCCATTAACACAACGCCTTCGCCACCAAGCCATAAATACGCCTTTCAATAGAAAAATTATGTGTTATAATGCTCAATATTGTACAAAAAATGAGGTGTGCCAGTGTCTGACAAAAACGTCGCTTATGATTCATCGAGTATCAAGGTTCTAAAGGGCCTAGAAGCCGTTCAGAAACGACCCGGTATGTACATTGGCGATGTGGGCAGCGGGGATGGGCTTCACCACATGATCTATGAGGTGGTTGACAACTCTGTGGATGAAGCACTGGCTGGTTTTTGCGATACCATCACCATCACGTTACACAGTGACCACTCTGCCTCTATATCCGATAATGGGCGTGGTATTCCTGTTGGCATCCACCAAGAAGAACAACGCTCTGCAGCTGAAGTCATCATGACCGTCTTGCACGCCGGCGGGAAATTCGACAATGAAAACAGCGACAATGCTTATAAAATATCAGGTGGTCTTCATGGTGTTGGCGTGTCTGTTGTTAACGCGCTGTCAGAAACACTTGAGCTGACCATCGAACAACAAGGCAGCATCCACCAACAGACCTATCAGCGCGGCTCTCCTGACGCTCCGCTTGCCATCACTGGCGTTAGTCAGAAAACAGGCACAACGATTCGCTTTAAACCCGACCCCAAGATATTCACGGTCACTGAATTCAACTTCTCAACACTCTGTAAAAGATTGAGAGAATTATCGTTTTTGAACAAAAACATCACATTTAAACTCATGGATGAAAGAAGCGATGAACTGAAAGTATTTCACTCAGAAAATGGAGTGGCTGGTTTTATTGAATACCTTAACCAGAACAAAACGGTCATCCATCCCAACATACTCCACTTTGAAAAACAACAGGACAATATCACCATCGAATGTGCCCTACAATGGAATGACAGTTATCAAGATAACGTCTTTTGCTTTACCAACAACATCCCACAAAATGATGGCGGTACACACCTATCGGGTTTTAGAGGGGCACTAACGCGAACACTAAACAAGTACATTGAACAAGAAGGATTAGATAAGAAGATTAAGACACAGATATCAGGCGAAGACTGCCGAGAGGGACTGGTTGGGATCTTGTCTGTATGCATGCCAGAACCTAAGTTTTCTTCTCAAACCAAAGACAAACTGGTGTCGTCTGAAATCAAACCGATCATTGAATCGGTTTTTGCAAAATCGCTCATGGAATTTTTACTCGAAAACCCCAAGGATGCCAAAGAGATCATTAATAAAATAGTGGACTCAGCACGCGCACGTGAAGCTGCTCGAAAAGCACGAGAAATGACGCGCAGAAAAAGCGCCTTGGATATCGCCAACCTACCTGGAAAGCTCGCTGACTGCCAAGAAAAAGACCCAGCCAAATCTGAAGTGTTTATTGTCGAGGGTGAATCTGCTGGCGGTACTGCAAAAATGGGCCGAAGTAGAAAATTTCAAGCAATTTTACCGTTGAGAGGTAAAATCCTCAATGTAGAGAAATCCCGGTTCGATAAGATGCTGTCATCTGAACAAGTCGCCACACTGATCACGGCCCTTGGCTGTGGCATTGGATCTGAAGAATACAGCCCGGAGAAACTTCGATACCATCGCATTGTGGTCATGACTGATGCGGATGTTGATGGCGCACACATCAGAACATTATTGCTCACATTTTTCTACAGACAAATGCCTGAGCTGGTAGAGCGTGGACACATCTATATTGCTCAACCACCATTGTATAAAGCCAAACGCGGTAAGTCTGAGCAGTACTTGAAAGACGACCCAGCGCTTGAAGCCTACCTAGAGCAGTTCACTCTTGAGGACGCTACCGCACAAACTCCGGATGGCGATCTCATTACTCCATCTGCCTTAACGAATATATTCCACCACTATCAATCCGCATCAAAAGCTGTTGCCCATGCGGCAAAATCATACCCGGCTCGATTCATCAACACATTGATGAAGATCAAACCGATGATCGTTGAACAGATCAATGACGTGACATACGTTGAAAACTGGCACGCTGAACTCAACGACTCCCTGAATAATCTTCCTTTAGCGGCTGGCCAGCCAATATTATCATCTGAATTAAACCTGTCAGAAGATGGGCTACACTGGTCGATTCAATTGAATCACTATCTTCACGGTATCAAAACGCACTATCAGATCAAGCGCGATTTTTTCTCCTCCAAAAACTACCATCGAATTTCACAGTACGCCAAAGTTACTGCCGACTACCAATCATCTAGCATTATTATCCAAAAAGGACAGAAAGAGCCCAACACATTCCCATCCTTCGAACCGGCCCTGGATTGGCTCATCAAAGATGCATCAAAGGGGCTGTCTGTCAAGCGATTTAAAGGCCTGGGGGAAATGAACGCGGAACAACTTTGGGAAACCACGATGGATCCAGAAAAGCGCTTTATGCTGCAGGTATCACTCGATGATGCCATTGAAGCGGATCAAGTCTTCTCCACGCTCATGGGTGACCACGTTGAACCTAGGAAAAAGTTTATCGAAGAAAATGCTCTGTCTGCCGAAAACATTGATGCTTAGCAATCACTGAATAACGCTTCAACAAATGATTTGGGGTCAAATGGACGGTAGTCTTCTATCGACTCTCCCAGACCGATATAATGTATCGGCAAACCAAACTGGTGCAGAATTGAAAACACGATACCACCTCGAGCCGTGCCATCGAGTTTTGTCAAAATCAAACCATTCAAGCCGACTGCCTCATGAAATGAACGCACCTGCTCCAAACCAGCCTGCCCAACATTGGCATCCAACACTAGCCAAACCTGCTGTGGCGCATTGGGGTTGATTTTACTCACAACACGCTTGACTTTAGCAAGCTCACCCATCAACTGCTTTTTATTATGCAGCCTACCTGCTGTGTCAGCGAGCAGCCAATCACATTGTTTACTCACTGCCGACTGATAAGCATCATAAATGACTGCCGCACTGTCAGACCCTTGTGACTGAGAGACAAGCGGCACGCCGATTCGGTCAGACCAAACTTTGAGTTGCTCAATCGCCGCTTCTCGAAATGTATCACCAGCAGCCATCATGACCGACTGGCCCGTTGACTTTAACAGATGAGCCAGCTTAGCCATTGTGGTTGTCTTCCCAGCACCGTTGACACCAACCACCAAAGTAACTTGAGTGCCATCAGCACGTGGAAATGGCGTTGATGGAGCTGACCAATCGGTGACCAAATCCACTAAGACAGAAACCATTGCTGCCTTCAAATCAGACCTGGATTGCTTAGCATCAACTTGGATCACATCCATCATCTTTTGTAGGATGATCTGGCTGGTTTCTAAACCAACATCCGATGACAATAAGATGGCTTGAATCTCATGCTGAACCTCTTCATCTATGAAGTTCTTTTGGCTGATCAAATTCCACAATCTATGGGAAAATCTTGCTTTGGTTTTTAAAAGCCCTTTGTCTAACGCTAATGACCGAGTGGCCTTAGTCGATTTGCCAAGAAAATTAAACATCGATACCCAACTGCTAGTTTTTTAATATACTAGCAACATGCCACACAGGCTGCAAGCCAATTATTCACTATGTTAATGCCCTTTTTCAAATCAATGGCATGACCTTGCCAAACATTTCTGATTTCAGATGACCAGCTGACGTATCAGGAGAGTCATTGACCACTTGATCGCGATGAAAAAGCCACACAAAAAACGATTGTTCATCGATTTTTCTTGTGTCATACTAAAGTAAATTATCGTTAGTGTATCGTTTTGCTTAAATTCATTTCCTTGGCTGCTTTACTGGTTTTGATTAGCCAAAACCTGTTCGCAGATCTATTGACTTTAACACACAACCATGACGCAAACGCACGATCTGATCTGACCTATCAGTTACTGTCACCAGAAATCACAGAATCCATTCACATGCGTCTCCTCGTACTGGCTGATGAGCCGGACTACCCAATGGTCCACACCCGTCTTCATCAAGCATTTAAACACAATGACATTGAGCATAGCCTGAATAAAATCGGCATCTTCTGTCACATGGATACCACTAACTACTTACCCGTGTTAGATTTGATCATACCCAATCACAATAGCACGATTCAAGCGGCTTCAAGCATTATCCAGTCAGCACTCATCAATATCAACACCGCCACATTCAACGCCACACAACCCACCAGTATCCAACAGCTCATTCAAAACCACGGGTATCACCGCTACCCAACTGAAAAACCTAGATCCATTGTACTGAACCAAAGCAATGTTAAACTGCTATTATCTGGATCCATCTCAGTCAATAGTGTCGACCGTTTAACCCAAGCACTTGAGAACGCATTGCCTCCTGGCGATGAATCGGAACACTCGCCGAACACAAGACATCGTCTCAAAGATATCATTACCCTAAACGCCATTGATAGTAACCAAGTGATTGTCCACAAAACGCTAACTGATGATATCGATATACTCTTGTGGTTACTCACCCAACCCAACCTATCTGAGAGAGGATTGATTTCGCCAACGCTAACACCATGGCCTCAACAGCCCAGCCTAAAACTTTCTTTTGAAACCAAGCATCACTCTTTACCTGATATGTTAAACCACGTCCAACACCACCTGATCAATAGCCAACCCGAACAATACGCCACTGCAGAGAGGCAACGACATCTATGCGAAAATCTACCCAATATTTTGCGAATCGGTCACCGCTCACCGCTCAATGCACTCACTTTTATCCTAGTTAATAATAAGCCCCTCAACTACTTCGATCATCTACACGATCAACTCTGTACAATCACTCAACAAGACATCCAAAAACACCTGCCCAACTTTCTCAACCCCACATCATTCTCCTACATCATTCTGAGGCCAAAAAATGACACCCTATAAACATCGCTATCTAGTCTATGTTTGCCTTAGTTTTTTCTCACTGTTTGGCAACCACGCCATGGGTAATCGCATCGAATACCACCAACTTGATAACGGATTGACTATCGTTGTCATTCAAAACAAACAACTGACGCAACTCTATCTTCATACAATTATCCAAACAGGTGCCTCCCAAGACCCAAGATACAAAACTGGACTCGCTAATTTCACCCAACAATTGCTCGTGTCATCCAACTCAGCCAGTGAAGCCCAGCCCTTTAAAAAGGCCATCGAAATGCTGGGTGGGTCAGAAGATTGCCATGCGTTTTATGACTATGTTGACTTCGGATCTATTAGCGACACAACCACGTTAAACCAAGTACTAAAGATTCATGCACAATTATTACAACCCATCCAAATAGACCAGACTGACTTATCAAAACAAAAAAAACAGCTACTCATGCAAAGATCTCAACATATCGAACACGATATGATTGCGAAAATAACCGAAGCCAATCGCGCCAGCGCTTATCTGACCGGGCCATATCGCGAACCCATTATTGGTTGGAGAGAAGACATTGAATCCATCACCCAGCAAGACATCTCAACCTGGCACAGCACGTGGTACCACCCCAACAACTCAACGATATTCCTATCTGGCCCCATGGATGTAGAGACAACCCTTGAAGCCATCGAGGCACATTATGGCCACCTGAATCAAACCACACTCCCTCAATACCAACCAACCGACATTCGCATGACTGGTAATGTCTCTACGCTGACTTCACACTGGGCAGATGCGCCTTACGTTTTGATTAGCTACCATATCCCTTCAACTGATTACCAGTCACTGATCATGTCACAAATAGCCTCATATCTGACACAGCAATACACAGACAACCAAGACCAATCAAACATCGTTTCTATTGCTAAGCTCCCCATGATGCCACAGCAATACAATGGTCTATTTCAACTGTTAGTCCAGCTTAAGCCTCATGCTAGCCCGATCAGCGCGATTGATGAAATCCAAAGTGTCTTTGACACTCTGCATAGCCAATCAGTCAAAACACACTGGCTTCAATCAGCAAAAGCATATTTGCTATCGCACTGGCTTTATACTCAATCATCCCCCATTAGTCAAAACAAACAACAGAGTCATACCATCGCAACCAGAGTTGATGATCCGATCAATCACATGTATCCCTCGCTAGTTGAGCAATTCGATATCGATCAACTATTGGCTTTGATGTCTCAATACCTAACACCCAACAACCGGACGATCACCATTATGACACCAGCATTGAAGTCACATCAACGCTTAGAGAGAGTGGATGGGTAGTGTCAGAATTATTGGCGGGTCGCTAAAAGGTAGGCGCCTGACCTGCCCAGACTCAGGCGTTAGACCGACTCCCAACCCCATTCGGGAAACCCTATTTAATTGGCTACAACAGCGCATTGTCCATGCAAGATGCTTAGATGTTTTCTCTGGCACAGGCGCATTGGGATTAGAAGCTTTGTCAAGAGGGGCTGATTGGGTCACGCTCTGGGATGCCAACCCCACACTCAACCAACAATATGCTAATATTATTCATGATTGGAAACTTGAGTCAATTGATCATGCGATTGTTCAATTTCCAGCCCCTCCCCCACCGGTGATGACACCTTATGACATTGTATTTCTCGACCCACCATTCGATTATTATCCACTAAAGTCACAATTAAAATGGTTATCTGATCATGGCCTTATCAAAAAAACCAGCTGTGTTTATTTTGAACAAAGGTATCAAATCAATCCCATGGATGAGATTTTAGGTTGGAAAAGCATTCGCATTAAACGCCAAGGCGATGTAGAATATGGATTGTTAGAAAAGCGTGGGGCATCATGAATGAGTGAGACACACATTATCGCCGTGACAAACCAAAAAGGTGGTGTTGGCAAAACAACATCCGCTTTGAATATATGCGCATCATTAGGTGCTCTGAAGCAGCCCACGTTATTAATTGATTTTGATCCGCAAGGCAATGCCTCACATGGTTGTGACTTACCAGAAGCTGTTCGAGAAAATTCTAGCTATGAACTGATCATGCAAGAAACACCAGCTGATGAGCTAATACAACAAACATCAGATTTATTTGATATCATTACCACCAAACAAATGCTAACCGCAGCTGAAATTCAGTTAGCGCAAAAAGCCAAAAGAGAGTTTTCTTTAAAAACAGCCCTCAACTCTCTAACAACACCTTACCGATATATTATTATTGACTGCCCACCCTCACTCAATTTATTGACGGTCAACGCACTTGTCGCAGCATCCTCTGTGATCATCCCGGTACAATGTGAATATTACGCATTAGAGGGACTAACGAGACTCATGCGAACGATTCAACAATTGAAAAACACGGTTAACCCATCTTTAGAGATAGAAGGCATTCTCAGAACCATGTATGATAGCCGCAATCGATTGAGCCAAGACGTATCCGACCAATTAACACATTATTTTGGCGAACTACTCTACAATACCATCATACCAAGAAATGTAAAACTAGCCGAAGCACCCAGCCACAGAAAGGTTGCCCTCTCATATGACCCTGACTCTTCAGGGGCGATTAGCTATCTAACATTGGCATCTGAAATTCTACGCAAAAAGGAAACGATTTATGAGTAAGAAAGCAAGTAATCGACTAGGAAAAAAAGCCATCTTAGACCTTGGACTAAGCGAGTTACTCAGTAGCTGTAACCCTGATCCAGACAATCACTCAACTGTACAACCCAATATTCAAGTAGTTGGCCCTGAGCAATTAGTACCCAGTCCCTATCAGCAACGGAGGCAGTTCTGCCCCAAAGGTATTTCAGAGCTTGCAGCCACCCTCTCAGAGCAAGGGATCTTGCAACCACTGGTTGTTCGACATAATGGTAGCCATTATGAAATCATAGCTGGAGAGAGACGATGGCGAGCAGCTAAACAAGCGAATCTAACCGAAATACCTGTGATCGTAAGAGAGCTCAATAATGATCAAGCCATGGTGATTGGACTCATCGAAAATCTACAGAGAGAAGACCTCAATATTGTTGATCAGGCACTGGGTATCCAATCGCTGGTCACTGACTTTGCCTTGACGCACAGTCAAGTTTCGGAAAAAATCGGCCTATCAAGACAATCTGTTTCTAATATGTTGAGACTGTTACAACTTCACAGTGAGGTACTGCAGGCATTACGTGATGGTCATATACAATTTGGCCACGCACGATGTCTGATCACTTTACCTGAGGCTGATCAAATTAATGCAACGCATACAATCATTCGCAATCAGTGGTCTGTTCGCCAGCTTGAAACATGGTTATCAGCCAAAAAAATCAATAACACGCCCATTCCTGTGCAAGATTTCAACTTGTCTGTAACAGGACAAGCCGTACTAGACCGCTTATCAAATACCATGAAGTATTTTTCATCAAAAGTAAGGCTGTCTCAGAAGCGAAACCAACCCGGAGGGTCACTGATTATTGAATTCAAGCATACGGATGACTTGGAAAATTTGCTACAACACTTTGGCACAACTGTCGAAGAAGCGAGAGACACAAAGCTGTAAAATAATTATTTTTGGATCAGGTGAACATATCAACAACCGATGTTTTGTCAAGTGTTCGCATCTCTCAATGTTATTATAGTACACTTAATCCAAAAGTCAAATTAAGGAGTTGATTTAATATGAAAAAAATACTTTTTATTAGCAACGGACACATCGGTGATGCCGTGCTCACGTCCGGTATTCTCAACTACTTTCTAGCACAAAACCCAACGGCACAGCTGACAGTGGTCAGTGCCCCAATCGTCTCACACCTGTTCGAAGACATCCCACAACTTGAAGCAATCATCTCGATTAAGAAAATGCCCTATCGAAGACATTGGCTGAAGATTTATCAAGCAACAAGAAAGCAACACTGGTCGATTGTTATCAACATGAGAAACTCGGGTTTGTCTTATTTACTGACAGCAGATAAGCGTTATGACTTTATCCGAAAGCTGCCTTTTTCTGGTAACCACGTGGTCGCAGAAAAACAACAACAATTCCAACTAAGAGACTTTCCTTGGCCAGCAATCAAAATCAATCAAAGTCGGGTTGATGGTCTATCTCAAAAGCTGACCTGTTACGATCAAATAATTGCGATATCACCGTTTACTCGCTGGAAAAATAAATCTTGGCCATTTGAGTACTTTCTTGATCTAATTGATCGTCTTACGTCATCTAAAGGCCCATTTCCAGATGCCAAAATCGCGATTTTTGGGGGTCAAAGTGATCGACAATACCTAAGCTACTTCACTGACAAACTAAAAGATCGGGTGATCGATTTAGTCGATAATGGGCATTTACTTGATAAAGCAGTCTGGATTCAACACTGTCAACTGTACATTGGTAATGATGCTGGCGGCTCACACATGGCAGCCGCCTTAAACTGTCCAACGGTAACCCTATTTGGGCCAACCGATGCGAGGCGCTACCACCCAAAAGGCCAATACGCGCGTTTTGTTCAAACCGATATACCTTACCAGTCGCTCATCAATCAACCGAATGAACATGCCATGTCAAGTTTGAGTGTTGATAAAGTCTACCAAACTATCCAAGATTTATTATTCCAATCAATTAAAAATTGATCTTATCAAGCAAGTATGATACATTCCTCAAATGACTGATTTAATTGATAAATACGACTTAATCGTTGTTGGTGGAGGGCACGCTGGCTGTGAAGCTGCTGCTGCTGCTGCGCGAATGGGACAACAAACACTGCTCATCACACACCAAATTGATACCATTGGCCAAATGTCATGTAATCCTGCGATAGGCGGTATTGGGAAGAGTCACCTGGTATGGGAAATCGATGCATTAGATGGCCTAATGGCAAAAGCGGCTAACCGCTCTGCTATTCATCTTAAGTTACTGAATCAAAAAAAAGGGCCAGCTGTTAGAGCAACCAGAGCACAAGCAGATAGGAGTCTGTATCGCAATCACATGCGACAATTAATCGACGATACCGAAAATCTATTTTTATTTCAAGCCAGCATCGACGACTTAATATTAGAAGATATGGCGGTTGTTGGTGTGATCACTGATACAGGGTATGAGTTTAGATCAAACGCCATCATCTTAACGACTGGAACATTTCTGAAAGGGAAAATCCACATCGGTGATCAGGAAATTATTGCCGGTAGAGCTGGCGACCCTGCTGCGACCCAACTTGGCAATGTACTCAGACAATTACCACTCAGATTTGGGCGTTTAAAAACAGGAACACCAGCTAGAATAGCCAGAAGTAGTGTTGATTTTACCGTAATGGAAATACAATCCAGTGATAATCCCAGACCGGTCTTTTCCTATCTCGGCTGTTTGTCAGAACAACCCACACAGCTCCCCTGCTACATCACGAATACGACCAAAAAAACGCATGATATTATCAGAGAAAATCTATCTCTTGCTGCAGTCAACACCGATAGTATTAGTGGACGAGGCCCAAGGTACTGCCCATCCATAGAAGATAAGATCAAGCGATTTAGCGATCGAGATAGCCATCAAATATTCATAGAACCAGAAGGGATACACGCTAATGAACTGTACCCTAACGGCATCTCAACGAGCCTGCCAGCCCGGGTTCAACGCCAGATGATTCAAACCATACCCGGATTAGAAAAAGCACACATTACACGCTTTGGCTACGCGATAGAATACGATTTTTTTGATCCACGTGATCTTTATCCTTGGCTTGAAAGCCGTTATGTCAAAAACCTGTTTCTTGCTGGTCAAATTAATGGCACAACTGGGTACGAAGAAGCTGCCGCACAAGGCATTGTTGCTGGCATTAACGCCGCTCTCAAAAACCGAGGCCAGCCTCAATGGTATCCTAAAAGGAGTGAAGCTTATATTGGCGTTCTATTAGACGACTTAACAACCAAAGGAGCACCTGAGCCATATCGAATGTTTACTAGCCGGGCTGAATACAGATTGATACTTCGAGAAGATAATGCCGATATGAGACTCACAGAAATTGGCGCACAACTTGGTGTTGTTCACTCCTTGCGCTACCAACAGTTTCTAGAAAAAAAAGCGGCTTATCAATCGTCGTACGCCTACTTAGAATCTACCTGGATCCAACCAAACAGTGAGCTCGCCAATCAGATTAAACAAATCAACGCCATTGGTATTCACCAAGCGGTCAACCTGCTTAGTTTAATTAAGCGCCCTGAATTCAGTTTAGCATCCTATGCAAAACTGCTTGACATTGATCATCAGCTAATACCCACATTAGAAGCTAGTATCAAATACGAAGGTTATATAAAACGCCAACTTCAAGAGATACAAAAGAAAAATAACATCGACAACATGATTATCCCAGAGTCACTTGACTATACTAAAATAAAAGCCCTATCCAATGAGGCACGTGAATGTCTAGAGACGGCTAGGCCACTTACACTAGGCCAAGCTAGCCGGCTACCTGGCATTGACCCGTCTAGTATTTCGTTACTGACTGTTATTCTCAAAAAGAAATCTTTAAGCAATCAAACAGACCTAGTATAGAGGGTTATTGTATGCTATAGTTGTCATGGTTGTAATAAGATCATGAATATGTCAGAAGCATTAGCCGAACACATTTATCTAGAATTAGTTAAGCTAGTCAAGCATGACTCAACATGCGACATAACCAGTCCAGACTACTGTTTCCCAAGCCCAATCAAGAATCTCATTAAAGACCTAGACAGTGATGGTGTTATGGTGACTAAGAAAAAGCTAACCAATCTTTTATTGAGTGACCTACAAAGCAATCAGTACCAGCTCAAAATAAACGCTCATGTCACTCATCGAAATGCCATCATCAACAACTGGTCAGAAAATGAACAGGCTTTTCATCAAGCCTATTACGAAACAGCTGCTGAACAGGATATCTATAAATCGTTCTTAATCGTTGGCATAGTCATACTGGCTGTCACGTACTTATGGATTCCGGAAGTGGTTACAATACCATCACTCAAACTATTTGATTTAAAATACATCCCAGCCGCCCTATTCTTTGGATGTGGCGTTAATAGTTTCTTTCGATTTCTACAACTCAAGAAAAGCGTCGAACCCAATGAGAAAGCTGTCCTCACTTGTCAAAATAATTTTAACAACCTGTGCCATAAAACAGCAAACCAAATCCTGGATAACTTATTTAATACGCTGCAAAAGGACGATGATATCGATAACACTTCAGATAATAACGCAGAACCACCCAATCCCGTTCCTGTAGAGAATCTCGCCACAGATAGCACGAATAATTAAGGCCCTCATCACTTGTAAAAGATAACCACATCACATTTGTGTACACCTGTGATTGATTATCAATGGTAGCCCGCAGGCTTCTCCCCTGATGACAATGTAACATCCATACATAGCCATCCAGAGGGCTGAGAGAGACAATTCGATGAACTGCCAGCTTATTCATGTGAATTATTTGAAAAAAGCAGATCACGATTAATAAAATAATTGATCCATCACTCTCGAAGCATAGTGAACAATCAAGTATCAACAACAACCATTGAATGCATACCAGACGATTAGAAGACGTCACGTTAAATACTCGCATAGCAATATTAATAACCAAGTATCACACAAAAAAAATACAGGTACCTCAATTTGTTTGCGAGAAATATGAAACAAGTAAGCAATTTTCGCATCCTGCACTATAATTAGTATAACAATAATAAATAGGTGACCATGATAGGTGATATTAAAACAGATCGATTAGCACGACGTGATCAGGAAACGATGCTTGCAGCTATTCGAAAAGATCCGTCGGCCATTAAACATGCCGCCAAAGAACTGTTGTGTGATTATGATTTTATAAAACAAGCCGTGCAGTTAGATGGCACGATATTGACCAACGCTTCACAAGAACTTAAGGACAATGAAACCATTGTTCTACTGGCCATTATGCAAAATTGGGCTGCTCTTGAATATGCAACAGACAACATTAAGGCAACTAACTATATCGTCATGGAGGCCATCAAGTTCGATTGGTGTGCAATTAAATATGCCTCTGTAGCGCTTTTGAATCAAAATGAGTTCATGCAACAAGCCATTCAGTTGAAATGGCAGGTCATTCAATTTGCCTCCGAAACGCTTAAAGATAATTCAGATTTCATACTTCAAGCTGTGAAGCAGCATGCATCTGCACTTAAGTATGCGTCGACCCACCTCAGAAATAATAATCGTTTTATGCTCGAAGCCATAGAGTTGGATTGGTCTACCCTTCAATATGCCTCAGATGATCTTAGAGGCAATCCTGATTTTATGCAACAAGCCGTGGAGAAGAATGGAGATGCTCTGAAATATGCATCCAAAACGCTTAAAGACAATGAACACCTTGTCGATCTTGCAGTGAGACAGAGTGGTTTGGCTCTTCAATATGCCTCAAATCGATTGATTCAAACGCCAGAGACGATGATCAAAGCGATTAATAGGAATTCATATGCCTTGATGTTTGCACTTGATGCATTGGGTCGCAATGACACCAAGGTTTCGATTACTGTGACAGATGCTTCACTAGATCAATTAATTTTAGAGTTTAATCACAACGATTCTTTTCTTAAAATAATCCAACCTGATGAGGACACACTACAATTTGTACTTGATGCATTCAATCAAAGTGATACCGAGGTTCTAGACACGTCTCGTGACGAATTAGTGATGGCGTTTAATCACAACGATTATTTTCTTAAAATAATCCAATCTGATTGGCGTACACTACAACATGCTTCAGATGAACTGAGTAATGATCAAGACATTGTCATGGCAGCTGTGGAACAAGACTGGCGCGCAATTGAGTATGCCTCCAATGAAATTAAACACAATCAACAGATTGTCAAGAAGGCTGTGCAGCATGACTGGCGGGCAATCGAGCATGCCTCATCTGACCTTAAGAAAGACCATGCCATTGCGCTGATCGCTATCCAACAAAGTGCTTTAGCTCTCAACTATATCTCGTCTGAACTGCTCAACAGCTCATCATTTATACAACAGGCGATCACACAAAATCATGAAGTATATGACCATCTGACACTAGAACAAAAACAGTTGATTATCCAGGATATTGATCAGAAAAGGCAATTCACTCACTTATCGCTGTTTAAACAATTGCCAATTGATATGTCAAGGGCAGTCGTTGATTTTTTAATCGATGGTCGAATCATCGATCTTATTCATCATGATAAAGCATTCAAACAAGTCATCTCTCCACTAGATGAAAGGACACGACATACACACAAAAGAAATAACATGTGAATCGGTGCTGATTAGCTGTCGATCACCATCAGGATATCGCTTGAGCGGCTATGGTTAGGACCTGATGTGTCGACGGTATAAAGTTGTAATGCTCAAACTGCTCGCGTGGTAACCAAAGAACGTCTTGACCCTCACGACCCTGAGGAATCCCAGAAAAACGATTAATCAGATAGACATACATAGTGACGCTGTAATGATCAAAAGCATGAGTCAGCACATCTAAATACGTCGCATCCAAAACAACAATCCCAAGTTCCTCTTGCATCTCTCGGCACAAAGCCTCATAAGCATCTTCTGCTGGCTCAATTTTACCACCTGGGAACTCCCATAAATTTGGACTTAACTGCCTCGGTGTCCGCTTTGACACTAACAATTCATTGTCTGAATTAACCAGGATACCGATTGAAACTTTCATTATCTCGTTGATAACCGCTTCATCTCATCAAGAGGAAATGGGCAATGATCACAATTAAATGTTAAATACTGCATTGAATGATAACAAAAAGCATTGATGTAAGCGGTATAATCTTTTAAGCAGCCATTTGGCTGGCCTCGGCTAATTACGAAAAACCATTGCACAATCGTTATCCAAACTAAGACAAACCGTGCCAAGATATTGACTAACAGTAAGCAGAGCATGTTGATACAAAACCGACTCCATAGACAGCGACCTTGAATAGGCACTAAATTCATCATATAACTCCTTAACTAAACATCATAGAAAATGTTAAACCAGTTTTTACGGGTGTGGTTGTGAGCTCATCTCCAGTGACAATCAGCTCATGAAAATAAATCAGTAGTTTCTGGCTGACTAATGATATCTCTGGATAAATATTAGCCGCTGACTCTAATTTAAGCGATACATAAAATAATTTCTGTTGAGGGACACTGTGGTGATAATAGCCAGTATCAAGTGTTTGATAAGACTTATGTGGACGCTCTTGTCTCAACAGTTGACACAGAAACGACACCAGACTGTGAATAGGGGCTAACTGACTGAGTACCCACTTTAAGTGTTGTAATTGACTGGACAGACCAAGGCGTTGCCATGAGGAGTAGACCATGTCTGTGTGTAAACGAGTTGATTCTGGGATATTGGAGCAGTATTTCATAATGTATGAAGCAGATAAAACAGTCTCTAAAATATGCTTAACTTCATTGGTTTCAAGAAAATCAATCCAATATGAAATCTTTCGCAGCAACCGACTCAACATCTTTTTATCCACTTCTGGATGATTGGCATGCACCCCATAAGCTTGATAAAAGTGCAGCATTGTCTCTACGATGGTTTTCTTAAAATCAGCTCTAGATGTGATGGTAATAATCTGCTTTAAGCTATCAGCTGCTTTTAATATCGTTTTTGAATCCGGCTGATCTAAAATACTGACCACTTCTGAAAAGTACTGATCTAAATTGATTGCCAATGCACTCCCTGGATGCATTGGTATTTCGAATGCTGAGGTTTTCATAGTAGGCACACACCATTAAAATATAACTTCAAAAAACTAATCCCTCACTAAAGCATCGCACAACCAATCAACTGTTTTCGATAAATCACTCAGACTTGATTCGTTGAAAATCAATATGTCGGCATAGCCACGAAGCTCTTGTTCGCTCATTTGCTTGTCAATTATATCAGTTATTTCACCCAATGACCACCCAGACCTGTCGATAATACGTTGCACGCGTTTTTCGCTAACACACTCAAACACACACACTTGATCGACATTGAACTGATTCATGGCTTGACTGATTAATGGTATTTCAACAAACAAAACCTCGTTTGTCTCTTGGTAAGGCGCAATATCTCGAGCTAAACTGGTCATAATGCGTGGATGCATGACCGATTCCAGCCAATGTTTTTCCTCAGATTTTTGATAAATAATCGATCTTAATCGCTCACGATTGATGCGATTGTTCACCACGCTGGACTCACCATAGCGATCCTTAATCAGCTGGGAGACCTCCCGATCGGATTCTAATAATTGTCTATTGTAACGATCTAAATCAAAGCACACAAAACCTTTGCGTTTAACTAGATTCAACGCGGTTGATTTACCACTAGCAATGGCGCCTGCTAAAGCAACGAGCTTCATAAATCCAGTACCTGCTCTAGACCAACGATGAGCTGACGGCATGTTTGTATTTTTTGAATCGCCAACATCAGGCCTGGCATAAATGCAGCTCGATCGATGACTTGGTGGGATAGCGATAGGGTTTCGCCACTAGCACCCAATACCACCTCTTGTTTGGCCAGTATGCCAGGCATACGCACACTGTGAATCGGCACGTTTGATGGCACCATTTGGCTTTGCGCAATCACCGACTGTGTTAGTACAGCACTCCCCGAAGGACTATCGATTTTTTGAGGATGATGAGACTCAATGATCTCAGCTTTGTCAAAATAAGGACTCACCAACGCAACACACTTTTGTAATAGGGCCATGGCTATTGAGAAATTTGGCAAAATCATCATACCAAGCTGCTGGGATTTTGCTTGACCAGTTAGTTTGACGATTTCTGGTTGACTCAACCCAGTTGTTCCAATTATCGATGGAATTTGGTGAGTCAAATAAGTAGTGGCATGATCAAATACAACCGACGGGTTGGTTAAATCAATCACAACATCTGGACTCATCTTTGACAACGCTTGGGTTAGTGAATCTGACGACGTAACCCCACCCAAATAGTCAAACTCATCCACCGTTTTGATACAATCCACGACCATGGTTCCCATTCGACCCTGACAACCAACAACGACTAGTTTAACCACAAAGCTCGCTCCTGATGCTGTTTGAGAGAATAATGATAAAATAACGCACTAACATGGACACATAATAACATAAGGAATATGCCCACGAAACTAATCATGTCATCGTCAAGACTGGCAATGAAGGAAGCTGTGATAATTGTCGGTATCGCTGACCACATAATTAAAGAGGGCATGATGATTTCTGAAGGTAGCTCAATATCACTCAACGCACTGACAACGATATTTGGCTGAGACAAGCCTCGCACCCATGCAAAACAACATGCGGCACAAATCGCCAATATTGGATGATCAAATCCAAGCAATAGGGAAACACCCATCACTGTCATCATCACACAGCCCAGCGTTGCTGCCAGTGCCATAAACCCCATCGGTGATAGGAAATGATTGAATAAACGTACAGAAAAACCGGCAACAATGACAAAAGTATTGGCCATCATCAAATACAATGCCGTAGTTTTAATCGGCAGTTGATAGTACTCAACCAGTAGCAAAGAAAACGCATAGTTAATCACAACTAAATAATTGGATGTGGTATTGAATAACACAACCAACGGTACAAAATGTTTACTCTTAACCAAACGCAACTGGTATTGGAGCCACTTAACTGGCTTTTTCTCTTGCGGTATGTTGGGTATTATCGCTGCCAACAGTATCATGACCAGTAAACCGAATAAACACAATAGCGTAGCCATAAATTGCCAAGTGTAGCGCAGTGACACCCAGGCACTGAGTGGCGGAGATAGCATTGTTCCGAGTGAAAACCCAGCTAATATGGCTCCGTAATAAGAGGAAAACGCTTGACTGGAGTAGTTCATTTTTTTCAAGATAATAGCTGGCACACCATAGGCTAGG
>DLBP01000075.1:0-13271 GCA_002480165.1 Proteobacteria bacterium UBA7821
CACCTTTACTTCCCGCCAAAGAGTGATAGTCACCTACAATGAAGTGCCCACCTTGTGCTTGCGTTCCCTTTGAACCAACCTGACTTGCGCCACCAGCAGCTTGACTTGATGCCTGAGTAAACTGACCTTTTACCTCACCCATCATGCGATCAACCATTGATGACTCTGGAGATTGACCGAGCCATCTCATAATCTTGTCCCCCAAAGAGTAAACAGCAGAATATGATATGTCGACAATACTCCACATGAGTATACAATATACTAACCCAGCACCTGTCAGCATGATTGGTAAAATAAATGAGTCGCCTCCCTTATCTGCAGGTAAATACTGAGTGAGTGTCATGGCAAACATATCATTCAAAAAGTCATAGGCGATAGACAAAATCATCGTACCAACTATCAGCCCTAAGATAAGCATCGACGGTCTAATAAACACAGTGATTAATAACATGATGGCCTGTTCACCCTTACCCAGTAAATCATGTCCCTCAGGATGGGTAATTCCTAAAGCTACCAAAGGGCCTGCAAGCATGGCTTCAACGACTGATAAAATCCAGCCCAGTGCAGCAAATAGATATACCATATATGGAATAAGTGGTACATAAATACCAATCAGCGCCCCCATACCAAAGAAAACAGCCGCGATTGTTGAACCTAACGGCATATAAACCCCTACTACAAAGTTAGTTAGCGAAAGGAACACCTGAAATATACTCGATATAGTCTGGAAAATTCCAACAAGAATACCAGCAGCCGGAGCACCAAGTCCACCAGCCATGAGGGCTATTGCAGCGAGACCAGTTGTTGCAATAGCTAACGAAGCCTGTAGAGCCATGTACTGAGTTGTTAACCAATTAGTAAACCTAACCGTCCAATCGGTTGTTTGTAATATAAAATCTGCTGAAATAGCCAAAAGACCTTGACCAATAGCCTTGGCAGCAAACATTGGATTCACTTGCATACCTTGATCAGAAGCAGATTTGCCACCAAAAACACCCACTCCAAACATCACCATCTGAGGACAGCTCGTTTCTAACGCCTCCCACATAGCTTTGTTGTTATCTACTCCAAATAAACTACCCTTTGACCTTGATAAGCAATCTGTCGCTTTTCGATAAAAATCTTCACCCCCACCCCAAAACCGATCACTGTCGTTAACGGTTTTGAGTAGACTCATTTTCTTGTAATAATTGAGTCCCAGAAAGTAACTATTGAATATATTAAGCATACGCAATGTGTAACGCCTAGGCCTATCAAAACAGGCCTTCTGTGGATACATCGAACCGAAGACTTTATCTGTTGAATCAATCATACAGTCCTCTCCTTCATACTCATTATTCTTACCAAAATATCGGTCAGCAATAGCCGACAAGGATTTTCTCACATAATTTGTTGGGGTATCTCCTGTAGTGACTGAAACCGAACCACTGGGCTGATAAAGATTGGCCTCATAGTTTGTCCAGCTCTTAGTAGCCAGTTCAGTAAATTTAGTTTCATTAAAAACATATGTTTTGATACATCCAGTTAACTGCGCTCTTATTTCATCTTGTGTCTGACCTGGAAAAACTGTACAAACTGATTCAATAACATTATTAAAAGCAGTTATTCCCTGTACTGTAAATCGGCGTGCATTCCCCGATTCTCCCAGAGTATATGCTATCGATTGATATGCACTTGGGTTACCCTGAGTATATTTGGTTTTATATTCTGTCATACAGTCAAAAACGTTTCCATCGCATGAGTACCCAAGAAAATCACTAACGTAACGAGAAGCACCAAACCAGCCCTGTTGTGCTGCATTAGAAACTGTATCAGCTGACATAATAGAAGCAGTAGTACTAGGCGAGTAACGAGTAGGCAGAATTGCATTGTTGATTATGAGTGCTGCTGTTAGCAGTGCCTGTTGCAATTCAGATCTATAGAACTGGTCATCACCTGCAAGCCATTCAGTGCCATTATTAAAATTATTACTTACCATAGCATCATTGACATTGATACCGACTTGCTGACTTAATGCTGATACCAGTAAATCAACCGCAGTAGAAATACCAAGTACCATACGATAATAATCTTTATCAAAACCTGTCATCTGATCACCTGAACCAGTGGCACCAAGATGACTGATAAACTTAATCGATGAATCAACTGAAGCGTTACTACCGGAAACAGTATAGATATAATTTCGAGTGTTTCTAGTATCACTACAGCCGCCATCGACTGGAGACAGGTCGTTTGGCGGTGTTGACGAAGAGCAATAGAAATTCGCAAGAGAATAACCATTATTTTTAGCATGCACAATGCTAGCAGCTTGTTTAGCAACATAGTGAAGTAACTTCGTATTATCATCTGTCATAATATAGTTTATATCTGTAGACAAATCATCAGCTGAGTAGTTAGTCTCTACTAAGCCGCCTGAGCCTTGATGTTTGTAGACGTACAGTATTGCCTCAGACCAGAGGGTATCTGCCATGCCGACACCACTCAAAATAAAGTACATCACAATCATCTGGATACCAGAATAGCCGGTTGCAGTCGGCACTAATAAAGACACACCCAAAACGGTCCGAAGCAGTGCGTACAGTGGCTGAACTTTTTGTGGACCACCGCCATCACTAGCACTTTGTAGGGTACCAAGAACAATTGTATAGGCTACCATTAAACCCGTGATACCAAGAATGCCCAAGTTAAACAGAGTGATCAGACTACCGACCAAGGTATTCGTGCCTAATAACAGGCTTGTACCAGCAACCGTGCCCACCGAACCAAATATTGCTGAAAGATAATTCTGTGATAAATCGTTTGCATAAATATCAAAAAAACCTTTGGTTACAGCTATCTCAGTAGATACATCGTTATTACCATCATAGTTACCATAAAGGCCAAACTGTGAAAACGTATCAGAACTGGTCAAATCAACCTGTGCCACAGTTTCTGGTAGTAATATTACCATCATGATCAACAATGTATGTACTTGACTGAACCTAATCTGCATAGACCTTCCTTTCACTAATATCAATCACTGCCTTTCCCTTTCGCTTCTTTTGGCTTCTTAAATGACTCAGCATTAATTGGATTAATGCTGGGTGAAGCACTGACTCTTTGCTGTACTGCGCCAGATTGGGCTTTATCACCTGTAGAACTGATCTGTGATTTAAGCTGTTTAGCCACCCGACTAGCCATGGATTGTTCTGGTGGTAGGCCAACCCATTTCATAAATCTATCTGGAACACTATAAATAGCCGAGTAGCAAACATTGATGACACCAATAACAATAAAGAGGTAGACCATGACACCGGTTGTAGCTGCGCCAGTTTGGATAATACCCACCAGCCGATTGCTCAAATCAGGAATTAAAACTTGTATCGTCATAAATTGCTGCATGAATGTGCCAACTGAGATGACAAAAGCCATACTGACTAGTTTAATCGCTATTTGACTTGTCAGTAAAGCCAGGACCAAACCGAATAGAATCGCAGCTGGCTTAGTGACAACTGATACCAACAACATAATAGACTGATCTGCCCGTCCCAACACATCATGTCCTTCTGGATGGGTGATTCCTATCGCAATCAATGGTGCTGCTAATAGGGTTTCGAAAACAAGAACGTACCAACTAATGACCGATGCTAAAAATATGACACTGGGTAAAAAAGCGACATAAACACCTAAAACAGTCCCAATCGAAAAGATCACACCTGCAATAAAGTTACCATACGGGACTAACAGATTCCCAAGTAAAAGAGAAATTTGCAGGCCTGTTTTAAGGAGGTCATCAATAAATGCTGTGATGGCCATAAATGTTCCAGCAATTGGCCACAACGCACCATTAGTGAGTGACATAAATGCGGAAAGGATCGGGACTGCTTGAGAAGCGGGGCCAGCTGCATATGCAATACTACCGGCAAACAGGAACATTCCAGAAACCGTCATCCCGACGAGATTGACAGCACTAAGTGTGGCTAAATAAGCAGCTGTTAAATTGTTGACAATATTAACAGTTCGCTTTGCTGTTTTATCAAAATAAATAGCAGCCGCCTGCATTAACATCGTCCCCATCGTTCTGAAGCTACCGATTGGATTTTCCACTTTCCCTTCATTAAAAAAAGCATAAGCACCATATCCGTCAAAGCATGAACTTTGATAGAATTTTTTCGCCCATAAGGAATCATCAGTTTCTGATTGCAAATCAATGAGCTCTCTCAGACAGCTGGTATTATACTTCATATTTGTGGCCATAGAATTTTTAATCGCATTATCTTCTGTAATGTTAATATCATAGACTTGTATCCCCAATATGATTTGTAGGGATAAATTAAAGAGTATCTCCATGTAGCCAGAGACTGGATCAACACAGATGTGGGGGTGAGTGAAGTCGTAGACAGCACATCCGACTTTGACTGGTTTCTCCTTCTGTTTAACATTTGTTTCAGCAATATCGACACCTGGAAACTTCTTGCCTCGTAGCAAACTAGATGGACTCATCACACCTGAAACAAACGAGCTAAATATATTAGAACTAGGAAATATGTCGTCGGTTTTTTCTTCTTTACGATAATTTTTTGGCACAACCTTCTCAACCCATACCTGCTGAAAAATTGTCACAGATTTTCGAATATATGATGCCAACGTGTTGTTATTGAATACCGTAATCGTATTGTATAGATCAAAGCTTGTGACACCAAGAAAATCAGTCAAATCTGAAGCACTATTCTCCTCATACGACTCAGGCACAGCAGTGCCAAAAGCCGGCACAATCACAGTGGAAGTGGGAAAGGTCAAATTACTAACCACAAAATTGTTGTCTGAACTAGTAACTGAACCAGCAAAATAATTCGAGGGATCTGGAACAGAACCAGCCGTTGGACTAGCCAAAAGCTCGCTAATGACTATACCAGCAGAGGCCCATCCAGTGTCTTTGTAGCTATCAACAAAACCGCCATCAACAGGGGTAGCTAAGGCTGCTTGATCAGCCGTATATTTGTTCATTGCTGCTGAATAGAGTTGGGTTGAAGCGATGGTGAATGCATTGCGGAAATTTTGGCAATCTGCTGATGAGCCAGCCGTAGCACACGATTGATTTTGCTCAAAAACGGTTGTGTTTTGATAATTTGACAAAGCAGCATTAAGTGAGGCGATCACATCAAGATGATAATAGCGTGTTAGTGGATCGTACCCGTCAGAAGTCGTATTAAGGGGTAGAAAAGTGATTGAGCCGCAGTGTTCACCCCACTTGAACGTGTTAGGATTAGTCGAATCTTGGTAGAAATTAGATCCAGGATAGCTAGCTAAGCAAGCAGCATTTTGATAAAGATCCCCAACTGTTGATGCCGCTGAATCGAGAAATGTCTTTCTTGCAGAAGCGTCACTCTTCCCGTGATACAATGTGCCCGTTGCATCTGCCTGCTGAAGGACTACAAGCCAAATATTGTCAGCTAGAGCGACACCTTTGGCAATCATTATCATGGCGATAACTTGTATGGTAGAGTAACCAGATGTGTTAGGCAATATTAACATAAAGCCTAGCAATGGCCTAAGCATCACCCAGAAAGTAATCACTTCCAGAAATGGCCGATTGTCCTTAGTAACACTCATGATTGCTTGCATCGAGTAAAAGACAACATGAGCCAACATAACCATGACCATCCCAAGATTATACAGAGCTACCAGGTGATTCATCATCCCTGGCTGCTGTGACAGTGTTGATATATTGTAATTAGCGAGGGAAGGCATAGAACCAATCAATTGCCCTAAATACTTCAACGATAAATCTTGAGAGAACTGACTGATGTCAATATATTTTTTAGCATCTGCGAGCGCTGGACTATCGGCGAAGACAGAGCACTGCAGTAAGAGTAGAAAAAACAGTACTAGTTTAGTGCTTACTTGCATGATTCGTATCTTTGAATAGAGCACGCAACCAATTGGAAAAAGTCAACCCTAACGTTCTCAACCGAATTTGCGTGTACCAGAAATGAGCACGAAAAGAAAACGACATGAGTATCATTGTAACACAAATGGTCGTGACGCTGTTCATATACAGTTGACTGGTATACAAATAGATAGAATAAATAAGCAGTAGCAACGAACAGCAGAAATAAATTAGCGACGTAACCAGCAAAAACCGCTTGCGTGCTGCTAAAAATGCTTCTGAATAGTTGTAGCGGTGAACCGCTTCTTCAAACGTATCATTAACCTCTGTTGATCCGTATGAGACAGAGAGAGACTCTTTGATCATTGACTTAATGGTACCAGCACCTTGAATGAGCTGGTCAGCACCTATCCAGGTAGGTATGTCTATGAACCGACGAATAAAATGTCTGTTTTTGTACAATGCAATTTCCCTCCAGCTTAATTTTTATTATAAGCTGATCGCCATGCCATTACAAGCAATTTTGACTAATTATCAAGGGGGATCAAGATGAATAGCTGGCGCATTAGGAATCTGGAAACTCTACCTTTTCATAACCAGCAACAACAATATCATACATTCGCTTTGAGATGATCCCGCTTTCGTATTTTTGAGCAGCATCAGCAGTCATTTCTTGGCCACGTTCCTTGACAAGCGACCTAGCCACGTCAACAACCTTATCAATTCCCCTTTGAAAGAAAATATCACGTATCTCATCATCAAACACAAGGTATTCTCGAAGCGCAACCCGTTTGCCATCAACGGTTGGCACTAACTTTTGCCAAACAATCACACGAGCGGTCTCAATAATATCAATAATCTTATTGGCACGATCACTGGGTGGGAAAGAACTTACCAATCGACGCATGGTTTCACCGACACCATTACTGTGAACCGTCGTGTAGACTGGGTGACCGGTCAAAGCTGCTTCTAAAACGGCATCAATGGTTTCAAGATCTCTCGACTCACCGACTAGAATCATCCTTGGCTTTCTTCGAAGCGCGTTTCTAACACCAGCCGCAAAAGAAGGAATGTGCCTTGGGATTTCAGACTGACTGACAATACACGAAGTCTTTGGCACACCATCATACACAAATTCAATCGGGGACTCGTATGTTAATATCTTCCGATTACACTCTTCACCGGATGCAATTGTTGCGACAATCGATGCCAATAACGTACTTTTACCCGAGCCTGTGGAACCGGTGACGTAGACAACGCCGTCTTCTGGAGCGATCGCCTGTAATAGATCTTCGGATAGATCCATGGTCGCAATGTCTGGCGGGTCTGTTGGAATAGACCGCAATGTGATCTGAACCGCATCATAACCTTCAACGAGGCACGCAGTTGCATTCAGCCTAAACCGGTACCGGTCTGTTCTGTTTGGACGAAACTCGTAGTAGGTATCAAGGTCCTGCCCTCGCTTGAGTATGGTCGTCGCATTAGGGCCATACATGTAATTCAGCAAAGCCCCTACCTCACCATTAGAGAGGGCTTTTCTCGTAACGGACAAAAGCTTACCGTAGACATCACAAACAATGGGCTCAGCTGTTTGAATGGTCACATCAGATGCATTCAATTGAACCGCATGACCCAAGATATCATTAATCTCACCGCCCGTGTATCTGGCGGGCTCACGCGGAATATAGTTTGACTCGCACACTACCATGGAGCGACCTACCCTTCGGCCTCATAGGAAAAGCCAGACAGCGCATCAGTTGACTTGACAACGAGCGGCTCCCAATAAGCACTATTATCAACAAGCAACTCAGATTGCTGAGACATTCTAACAACCTGATCACCAACGACTACTTTGTGGCTGTTACCCGTTATCCCCAATTCGGTCTTAGAAGAAAAGGGTCTCGATACCAAACCTTGCTCATACAAACGGTGAAACAAGACCATACCTAAAAAATCGCGATTCAATCGATGAATACCTGCCATGAGTATTTCATTCGCTTGGTCAACACCCATCGTCCAACCCTGAACGACAGCCTCATCCCATAAATCACGCTCAAACTGATTCTGTGGCAACAGCGACACTTGTGGTAAGTTCGGAGTCGCATGGGCTACTTGGATGTACTCGTACCAGACGGGTGGCGCTGTAACGAACCTCGCCGGCTGAGTAATCTCGACAGTCATATCTGAAATTCTCAAGGTGTTTTCAGATGCGCTCAAACTAACATCTTTCTTGGTTTCTTGTAAAACAGGCGGGAGAATGTGAGCATCGATTAAGAAACTTCTAAAATCATAAATGGACGCAAGGCTTTCACGATGGGCCTGAAGTACTTGTGATATCTTATTGGACTGCCACTCCAGACCTGACTGCGCACCATAATTTTGGGCTATTTGCTGAACAGAGTCTAGCCTGACGCTGGTTTCAACTAAAGCTGAGTTGTCAGACGAGCAACTCACCAAAAAGCAGGCCACCGCACAGGTTAACGAAACAATTCTCATGCTAAATCCCTTTGTAGTAGAGCTGAACTTCCTTGGCAGACTGGTCGACGGTCAAATCCACTTGATCTTGAGCTTGATAAACCACATCTTTGATCACATCAGCGACGGTTGTATCGGCCAGATTAACTGAAACCAAGGGCGGTATTGTTGGCGTGGCTCCGAATACTTTCAGGCGATAGCCGGACACCTCTACCAGCATCTTCATCACTGGTTCAATTGGGCCAGACCAATCCAGCGTGACCAGTTGTGCAAAATCTGTGTTCGCAAGCTCCTTCGGGAACAATGGCAACGGCTCCATTGACCTGGATTTTTTGACTTCTGCCAGAGAAGCCAGTGCACCGGAAGCCTGGCTAGCCGCCTGGGTCAATTTCCTTTCAACAGGCTTTTCATCGAATGCGTCTGGTGACAACCGGACGGCCTTTAACAAATCTTGGTTGTAGACTGACTCCTTGTAATCAGGAATGTTTTTTTCAGTTGAACACCCCACGAGGACAAAACACAACACCCAGAAAACTATTTTTTTTCGCATCTTTAGATCCTCAACTCCCTATAGCCACTATTACAAATAGCAAACTTTCTTGAACGTGTCAAGAAGTATCCCCGCCAGACTGACAGACATAATCCATTGAACGCTCACGCAGCGCCCCTGCTTCTTGCACCCGACAACCCAATTGGATACATCGATCAAACCACTCGATTGAATCCAGGAAGCACTCCGTTAGAAACAACACCCGACCTTTCAAAAACATCAACTCTTCTGAGCGATCGTAGCGGTGCAAGCCCTCTTCAATTAACTCGGTTGCTTGTTCGTAGGCGCGAATCACAATAAGAGACTCAACCAATTTGACATACTTACCCAAGTCACGACTACCCAAGCCGTAGAAATGATCCACAACCTTGTACAACTTGACAGAAAAGATGTGTTTTTGATACTGAGACAGACCATTATAAAAATCAACACTGGACGGAATTAGACGAAAGTAAACCGCCGGATCACAACCGACTAGGCCCAACATCGATAATGTAGCTGATGAACCACCTTTCACTGCATTGAAATCTGTAGTCCGGGCAATCGCCAGCTGCCGAGACACCAACGAATTTTCTGAATAACTAGACAAGCCAGATAAGAAAAATGGCATAGACAACTGCTTTCGAGAGTAATAGCCACCTGAATGAATCAACGACTCGTGATCGCCCGGAATGACCATGGTACCACCCAATTTCTCAACATACCTTTTTAAATAGCTAAACTGCACTGGAAAATAACAAAACGCCCCATCATTGGTGATGGTAAAGGACTCGTCAAGCATGCGGTTTTCTTCCGGATCTGAAAAACCGTAGTCTGAAAACAAGAAAGCAAAAAATTCAAAACGCTCTGACAATACTCTCAAAAAGTCCATCGCACTCACCGGCCACAAGAAGCGCTCATACAACTTCGGCTCGGTTACAACAGCTTGCAAGAGCTCATCCATTGTTGATTCTGGATAGACAGGAAACTCAAGTGCTCGCTGACTCAATCCGCGAGCAACACCCGCTGGAGTGAGATCAGTCGACGAAGAACCCCTCAAGCCAAATAGCATTTCATTCCACGCACCATTTTTCCAAAAATAAGCATCCTGGGGCAACACGTCCAACAGGTAATTCCCAATCAGAAACGGCATGTCGCTGCCGGAACAAAAATCACCAATACAGTCAATCAACTCGATGTGAGAGCCCACAAAGGTCTTGAGTTGACCATTCTCAATGAACGGCCTAAGCTTTGGATGACGCTGACAAAAAGAGATGTTATCTTTCGACACATCACACAAAACGTAGCAGAATTGAGGCGCATCCGATCCAAATCTACCCAATGCTGCATTGAGCTGCTTGAGAAAATAGTAAGCAAAACAACCCATGCCACAACCAATATCAAAGAAACATATTGTTGGGTCTCGTGGCCAAGCACTGCGATTGGATAGAATATCAGCCAACAAGTTCATCACTTGATCAACGGCAGCCTGGGCACCGGTGACACTATTGGTGATCTCATGGGGTATACTAAACCAGTCATCAATTGACATCGACGAAAAGTCACCTCGGATTTTGATAAAACAATCGGA
This sequence comes from Proteobacteria bacterium UBA7821, assembly GCA_002480165.1. Lineage (GTDB taxonomy): Bacteria > Pseudomonadota > Gammaproteobacteria > Comchoanobacterales > Comchoanobacteraceae > UBA6594. The sequence continues at coordinate 10,465 of DLBP01000075.1, forward strand.
CTCTGACAATCGAACCTTTTTTCTCACACTCACCTCGCCATTAAACTGTGACCTTCTGTTATCAACACTAACAAAAATACCCAGCAAAAAAAAGCGCATCCGTCTTGTTTTTTTTTTACAAGAAGCTATAATAGTATTGGGGAGGAAATTGACAAGATGGCAGACCAAGATGACAACGCACACTGGCGAGATTCAGGCAGAAAACCGACTTTCTTTATATTTGACATCAGCGCTTTTTACCCGTTTATGTTATTTCTCATACACATTCGCTTGTGGACATTCCTCACAGCCGCCGGAGTGATTATATTCCTTGAGATTCTTCGGCGTAATGGATTCACACCTGTCGTATTTAGGAGGTTTTTACGAAACTTCATCGCAGGACCCTTAAAAACAGCAACACCTTGGTGGCTATGAACGAAACAGAAAAGATTGTCAACATCTGCACTAAGATCGCATCTCGGTCAGGCAAAGCATTTTCAATACAAAAAGGCGGTAGCTCCACCACCATAACCGCAGAAGAAGCGTTTGCTGCCAACGGCATCCTACCGGCAATTGCAAAAAGAGCCAGCCAGCTTTGCCAGATGGCAATTGCAAAAGACTTTGCCGTCACCTACACTGAAAACAAACAATCGCCTGTCAACAGACAAGTTGCATTCAACCCATCCAACATCAGCCCGATCAGAATTATGATTATGGTAGACGTTATTCTTGAGACAATCCGATTCAACCCAGGAGAAGTCGTTTCTCTCGATGAATTTCTCTACGAACACATTGAAATTAGTTAGTGGTTAACAGCTGATAAAAATTCGCCAACAAGGCCACAACCGTCATTGGACCAACGCCACCAGGCACAGGTGTGATCGATCGACAATAATGTCTTGCTTGCTCACAAGCAACATCACCAACCAAGCAGCCATCGACATAATTAATTCCAACATCGACCACCATCCCAACACCTTGTAAACAATCCGGCGCAATCACTCCATGCACGCCTGTTGCCAAGACAACCACATCAGCACCAGCTACCAGTGTAGATAAATCGATCGTGTGTCGATTACAAATGGTCACGGTTGCACCCAAACTTAACAACATCATCGCAAGAGGCCGACCGACTAAAAAAGAATCATTGACTATCACAACACGACTGCCTTGGATATCAACATTTTCATGAAACATCAACCTCAAAATCCCCCGCGGAGTAGCTGGCACTACCGGCATATCGGCAGACATCACTAAACCGCCCTGCTGGATCGGCGTCAGCCCATCAACATCTTTTGATGGATCAATAGTCGATAACACGGCCTGAACATTCCACTTCACCGGCAGAGGCAACTGAACCAAAATACCAACCACCTGATCATCAGCATTCAACTGTCTGATCATGTCGATAACGACGCGCTCATCATTTAAATGATCACCGGATATTAAATCCACACCAATACCCACGTCTTCAAACAAGCGCCGCTTCTTCTCAACGTACAAAACAGAACTCGGGTCATGACCCACTAGAATAATAGCCAAACGTACCGAGCTCACCTCAATCGCTTTAAGATCCCGCTCTAGCTCAGCCATCCAGGCGGCAGCCAACTGTTTGCCATCGATCATTCTTGCCTTCAACGCGACTCTCCATCATGGCGAGCTGATCGTCTATCAACACGCCAAATCGTCCCAGTCGACTGATCTTCTATCACAATCCCCATCTCTGACAGGCGCTCTCGGATCTCGTCAGCCTGCTGCCAATCGCGACTGGCTCTTGCCAACGACCGCTTCTGAATCAGCGAATCAACTAAAGTGGCATCCACAGCAATATCAGACACAACCGACAAGCCCAACCACTCAGTGATATTCACCACCTGTCGACCACACTGGTCAATCAAGTCTGAGTCCTGCTGATGGCTCGCCTGGTCATACAACTTAATTATCTCAAATAGGATCGCAAAGACTTTCGGCGTATTAAAGTCATCCAACATGGCATCCCAGCATGCCTGTGGGATAAAGCCGTTATCTAGGACCAAACGGTGTGATCTCAAATAATCATCACACACCCGGTGAATCTTACTCAAAGCATTACGTGCACTCAACCAATTATCTTCACTAAAGTTTACCGGATGGCGATAGTGAGACATCAACATAAAAAAACGAACTTCAGACGGGGTATACTGTTTCAATACATCCCGAATCAAGAAGAAGTTGCCTTTTGACTTGGACATTTTTTCACGATCAATCTCAACATGACCAACATGCATCCAATGGTTGACAAACCGCTTCTTGGTTAGCGGCTCCGCTTGAGCAATTTCATTCTCATGATGAGGAAAACACAAATCATGCCCACCTCCGTGAATATCAATTGTCTCACCCAAAAGGCTTTGTGACATCACGGTACACTCCAGATGCCAACCAGGGCGCCCCCTACCCCAGGGAGACTCCCAAAATGGTTCGTTTTCTTTAGACTGCTTCCATAAAACGAAATCAAGCGGCTGCTCTTTAAACGGATCAGCATCGACTCGAGAACCAGCAACCAACTGATTCACACTGCGCCCAGATAAACAACCATACGACTCAAACTTAGAGATCCTATAATAGACATCATTATTATCACCAACGTAAGCATAACCGGCTTCTAACAATCGCTCAATCCAAGTAATCATCTGCTCAACGTACTCAGTTGCCCGAGGCTGGTGTGTTGGCTGGTTAATACCCAATGCCGCTTCGTCTTGCCACATCGCATCAATAAAACGCTGCGTGAGCTGTTTGGGACTGGCTTCATCTCTTTGACAACGCGCAATAATCTTATCATCAATATCAGT
>DLBP01000075.1:13590-22892 GCA_002480165.1 Proteobacteria bacterium UBA7821
ATATTTCTGACATAAACCGTCGGATAGCCAGCTGACTCTAACACAGTCTGGACCAAATCAAAAAATATCATACATCTGGCATGGCCAATGTGGCAATAATCATATACAGTCATGCCACACACATACATTGTCACTCGCTCGTTCAATGGTTCGAACAAGACCTTACTGCGACGCCTCTGATCATATATAAACAGTTGACGCCTGCTCTGGGATGGCTTTTGAGATGTCATTGATTGGCCTCACAGGCCAACAGTTGCTCTCGGTAACTCTGACACAAACTTTGGGTAAGCGGTTGTCGTGTGACATCAAGTAACGACCCACCAAACTCTGTTGTAAACTCATGTAGAAAAACCAACAGTTGATCAAATGCATCCGCTGGTGACTGCATGTCATCTGACGACATCAAAATTGCCAATCCATCAACAGAATCCTCGGTCAGATTCAAATGACCTGGCTCTGAAGCAGACGCCAAAGTAAAGACCACTTGGTCCTTTGAGTTAACGCGTTGATAAATCCCCTTTTCACCATCAAACGCCAGATCTTTGCCATCAAAAAATTGTTGTAGACGCTGACTGCTATAAGGTGACCCGTTTGAGAGACAATAAAGACCGATGTTGACCACCCTTGCCGACTGAGCGTCAGCCAAGCCAGTGGGGCCGCCTCGGCCGGCAGTACCAATTTGGCTCGATCTATTTGAAGCGAGACGCAAGAAGACGTAGAGTACACAAACAATACTTAATAAATAAACCCAAAGAAACATAGAACCACTCATATAGATATTCGAACTTAGTTTATCTAAAAAATGCAACCGAATCAACTCGACATGCACGCCCCAGACAGGATTCGAACCTGTGACCTATCCCTTAGGAGGGGATCGCTCTATCCAGCTGAGCTACCAGGGCTGAAATCATTGGGTGATTACTGTCACAAACTACCTAGATGAGTCTAAACTGTCAAGAAAAACCAACCAGACAAATCATTTGCACCCATTGGGTCTCTGGGCTATGATACACACAGGAAAACACAGGCAAGACGACACATGCTCAGTCACTACAAACCCAGACACATTGACTGGCCCAATCCCATATTCCTAATCCCAGATCCATTACAAAAGCCAGACAGCTGGCTGACAAAAGAAAGCATCTTTCGGCACCTACCCGCCGAATGCTATTGTGTCATGGAACCCGAAACTAAGCCGAAAGACATCGTAGAGTCAATTAGCCAGACTGCGAGTCAACACCAATCAGCCCCTATCCTGATCTCCAGTGGTATCGGTGCTTATTCAGCTTTGAAATACGCAGAAGCCTACCACACACAGGCACAGGTATTTTTAAACCCGATCACTCATTGCAACTGGTACCAGCACATTAAACTGATCCATGAGACAATACAACAAGATCGGGACGTGAGTGTTTCCTGGCTAAGACTGTTATCCATGTGGGTGGGCAAAAGAGTGCTTGAAAGGCAAATCCTACTTCAGCCGATGCTATTTATCAATCACATCAAAGCCATGAATTATGCGCAAGTACCCATTCCTAATTTTGCAGCGAGGATGAGAGCCACCTGCATCGATAGAGATGGATACCAGATCACTGACGCAATTGTCTGTAATGATATCCTAAGCTGGCTGGATAGCACGATTGGCCAACCAAAAAAACTTCGAGCGCTGGAAAAAAAGAGCATACTAGAGCTATCGAATAGCATCGCAGAAAAAGATCAGCCATCCATCGAATTTAGCGAGCAACCCAGCTAAATCTGTCGCCGCTGCTTAAAAAAATCACGAAGCATATTGGAACAAGCGGCCTCCTCGATACCCGAGCGCCACTCAAACGAATGATTAAAGGCTGCTTGATCGAACTTTCCAGTACTCAACACCCCTTTAGCCGCATCGCTTGCACCAAAACAGACATAATCAACTCGGGCATGGACACAGGCAGCGATGCACATCCAGCATGGTTCGAGTGTCACATAAAGCTTGGTCGATGGCGCCAATCGATAGTTGGACATTGCCGCTGCCGCTTCCCTCAAACACAAGATTTCGGCATGAGCAGTTGGGTCACATCGTTTAATGGGTTGATTATACTGGGCGCTGATCAGATCATCATTGAGGACCAACACAGCACCAACTGGCACCTCGCCACTGTCTTTTGCGATCTGAGCTTGCTCTAGAGCCAGCATCATCCATTGAGAATCCGAAATCACAACGACTGGACTAAGAGGAACCCAGCCTGTACATCTCGATACTTTTTTGCAGTACCTGTGCAGCTAAATCCGAACCACCCCAATCTCTCACCTTAGCCCACTTATTAGCCTCGAGGTCTTTATAATGTGAAAAGAAGTGGCCAATCATATCAAGAATCCCTTTACCCAAATCGGCAGGCTCCCGGATGTGATCATAAATAGTCGTTAGTTTTGAGATGGGCACAGCCAACATCTTATCGTCCCCGCCAGACTCATCGGTCATGGATAAAACACCAATTGGGCGAACGCGCACCACTGAACCAACCAGTAACGGATGAGGCGACAACACCAACACGTCAAGTGGGTCGCCATCATCACATAATGTCTGAGGCACATAACCGTAATTACAGGGATAATGCATCGCTGTTGATAAAATTCGGTCGACCATGATGCTGTCGCTGTTTTTATCTATCTCATATTTTACCGGAGAGCTATCAGCTGCTATCTCAACGATAACATTGACATCACCGGGTACTTCTCGACCTGCGTCGATTCTTGAAAATCCCACTGCGTTTGATCCTAAAAAAACTGAACACAGTGTAACACGTCAGAGCGTTAATGTCAATATGTGCGTGATGCGCCGTGAGCATTAGACCCATCATGAAGCACGCCTTGATCCATGAAGTCGCGACGAACGCGTTGTGTAGCAGAATCTCCCAGTAAAAGTGTCTGATTGATACAGGAAGACACAGCCTGTAGATGCCCTTTCAACACCGAAACATCAGTACCACTATCAGACAGTATTCTTGCGGTCTCATCCTGCAGTCGCTGTAAGCTAACTTGACGACCCACTCGATGACCACCAGAATCGCCAATGATGTCCCAAACGGCTTTATTAATTAATTCATTAAACACCCGCTCCAATGACACAGAAACAGGGTTTTCGCTTCGATTAACATTGGTTTGATATCCAATGTAGGCACGAGAAAACTCGGTCAGCGCTATTTGTATCTGTGATTGAATATCTTTTCCAACAGCCTCTTCACTAGACTGAAATCCAGCAAATAGATTGATCCCTTTAGCCTGCCGCCTATTGTGTTTGACTTGTTCTTCAACAGCCGTTTTAAAATGTGCTGAAATGCTTTGAAATATTGCCTTCATGGCTGAATCCACCTCACCTTTCAGCGCTAACTGTTGTTTGGGATCAATCGATGTATCATCTCGAATATCAATGATTTGAGCATAAACTTGATGACGCTTGGCCATCTGAGTTAACTGGGTCTCAACCGCCTCTTTACCAGCTCTCTCTTGACTCAGGCTATGCCGTAAGCTAGACAACATCGATTTTGTCCCGTTAATTTCCTCAGTCAATCGAGCATTGTCTGACTCATATTGACGAGACGTACTGACCAGACTGGTGTACCGTGCACTTAGATCATTATTCAGTGCCTCACTCTTGACCTCTGACAACTCGAGCGGTATTTTTTCACTGGTCACCTGTTCAAGCATGTGGATTAAGCTTAGACTGACCAAAGAAAACAGGCTCATGGCTACCTGCACCATTGCCAATGACTGCGACCAAGACACCTGAGACAAAGCAATGCCTGTAAAAAAATGTTGGCCAACAAAAGCCGTTATCATTGGAACATGAAAGATAGACATCATGACAGCCAGTCCAGCCAAATAAATCATGGACAATCTGACAAAATCAACCAATCTACCTCGCACAACACAATGGTTAATCATGCGACTTATTCTGTCATCCACTTGTTCATTCCCACTGGGTAATGACTGATTGGCAACAAAAGTGGCATGGTAATAGTCACGATCAAGCCCCAGTCCAGATAAAATACCAATGGCTGCAATCGAAAGAGCAAAGAAAAACAACACCAACCAAGTCGGTGATGTTAAATAGAAACTGGCAATTAGTGGAGACAGCGCCGTTACACACGACCACCCAATCACACTGGTATAAACAATCCTTCTAGTTTGTGCCATAGCAAACATCCCTGTCATCTAGACTTGATATAGTACAGTATGTTAAAATACGCAAATTATGATTGCTTTTATCTATAAATTTCAACACAATAAGACTGATTTTTAATGCTTCAACAGAGTTTAAACAATGATACCTATAGAGACCATACGCAATTTCTGCATCATCGCTCACATCGACCACGGCAAATCCACGTTGGCTGATCGACTCATACAACATTGCGAAGGGCTCTCATCAAGGGAAATGAAAGAACAAGTACTCGACGGGATGGAACTGGAACGCGAACGTGGTATTACCATCAAGGCTCAAAGTGTCTCGCTAACCTACCAAGCTAAAGATCAACAAAAGTACCTACTTAATATCATCGACACACCAGGCCATGTTGACTTTGCCTATGAAGTCTCTCGATCACTATCTGCTTGTGACGCTGCTATTTTAGTCGTCGATGCAGCCCAAGGTGTCGAAGCACAAACGGTTGCTGTGAGCTACAACGCTATTAACGAAGACCTAGATATCCTACCCGTTCTCAACAAAATCGATCTACCACAAGCTCAGCCAGACAAAGTAGCGGAAGAAATCGAACAAATGATTGGTATTGACACAACGCAAGCCCAGTTAATCAGTGCCAAGTCAGGCATTGGTATTGCCGAGTTACTAGAGCACATCGTCCAAACCCTACCTCACCCCAAAGGCGAATTAGATAAACCGCTTCAAGCACTGGTTATCGACTCTTGGTTTGACAGTTACCTCGGGGTTGTTTCTTTAATACACGTGGTCAATGGCTCAATTGCCAAGGGGCAACATATCGGAATCCTCTCGACTGAGCAACAGCACTGTGTGACTGAAGTTGGCGTATTCACCCCAAAACGCGAACCCAAACCTCAACTCAGCGCAGGCCAGATCGGTTATGTTGTTGCCAATATCAAAGACGTCAAGGCAGCACCGGTTGGCGATACGGTCGTCAGTACACAAAACCCAATACCTCAGGCACTGCCAGGATTCCAAACCGTCCAGCCACAAGTCTATGCAGGCCTATTCCCAATATCGCAAGATGATTTCCAATCCTTTCGAGACGCCTTGAACAAACTGGCATTGAATGACGCATCCTTGGCGTTTCAACCAGAAACATCTGCCGCTCTCGGCTTTGGTTTCCGATGTGGTTTCCTTGGATTACTACACATGGAGATTATTCAAGAGCGCCTGCGACGTGAATACAACTTAGACTTAATTACAACAGCACCAACGGTTAACTATCAAGTTCAACTGAAAAATGGCACAACAATGGCCGTTGACAACCCTTGTCAACTGCCTGAACCGCATCAAATCGAGTCAATTCTTGAACCAATCGCTCGTGCAAACATCATCACACCAAAAGAGTACCTTGGATCCATCATGCAACTCTGCATCGATAGGCGGGGCATCCAAGACCACATGGAGTATATCGGCTCACAAGTCTCGCTTGTGTTTCTAATACCCATGAATGAAATTGTCCTAGACTTTTTTGACCGCCTTAAGTCTCTGAGTCGAGGCTACAGCTCGTTAGATTATAGCTTTTATCGATATGACCCTGCAGACCTAATCAAACTCGACATTTTAATCAGTGGTGAGCGTGTTGACGCATTGGCAACGATTGTACATCGAGATCGCTCTGTTTCGATGGGGCGACGAATGTGCGAAAAATTAAAAGAACTCATCCCAAGACAGATGTTTTCGATTGCCATACAAGCATCTATTGGCAATAATATCATTAGCCGGCAAACCATCAGTGCCCTTAGAAAAAATGTCACAGCAAAATGCTACGGTGGTGACATCAGTCGAAAAAGGAAATTACTAGAAAAGCAAAAGGAAGGTAAGAAAAGAATGAAGCAATTTGGACGAGTGGAAATACCGCAAGATGCTTTTTTGAAAGTACTGAAATACGATGAAGACAAATAGCGAACACCACTTGAACAACAGTCCAAATACGGATATCATAATGAATCATAAGGAGTGCACCAATGGATATTTTTAGCATAGTTCTAACTCTAACCACAGCTGGCATGATCATGTTAATCATGTCAACCATTGACCACGCGATTTATTGGCCCAAAAGACTCTCCCAGAACTTACCAACACCCACATGGATCGAGGGACTGCCTTACTATTCCATGCTGGCTTTATCAACCAGTGTTTTTTATTATACCAGCGCAGACCACGTGATCACTCTCTGGGCTTGTGTATTTGGATGCATCACCCTACTAGATAAACTGTATTTTTTCAAAACGAGACTGAGTCATTTCCCCAATATGAAAGCGTCAACTTACAAACAAGCTTCACAAGACAGTCAATTTGGCCAAGACTACCTCAATCAAACATCGCCCTGGATTAAATTATCTCACGAATTTTTTGTCAGTACTTTTGTCTTGTGGCTACTCATCTCATTCTTTGTGCATCCCTATCGTGTACCGACCGGCTCACTCCAGCCCACCATTGATCCAGGTGACATGCTTATTGCTAAAAAATGGTCATACGGGATACGAATGCCACTGTCAAACCACCTGATCTGGAGCTGGAATGGCCAGCCAAAAAGAGGCGACATCGCTATCTTTTCAGACCCCAGCACTGATTCCTACCGAACACTAGTCAAGCGAGTCATTGGCTTACCGGGAGATAAGATTAGCTACATTGATAAACAACTAACCATTAACGATCAACCCGTAGAAGTCAATTCACTGGGCATTGAGTACAACTTTGATCATGCTGGTCAGCTTGAAACGGTTATCCGAAAAGTAGAAAGCCTGCCCAACAAAACACACGAAATATTTGTCAAACCCAGTGCTAATGACAAGCAGGTTATTGATCTAGTCGTTCCAGATGGTCACTATTTTATGATGGGCGACAATAGAGATGCCAGTTCAGACAGCCGCTATTTTGGCCCGGTACCTTTTGACAAGATTGGCGGACAAGCTTGGTTAATCTGGATGAGCATCGACCCATATAGCTGGAAGATCCGCTGGGATAGAATTGGGATCAATCTAACGTAAATGAAAATCCACTACACATTCAAAAACCAACAACTACTCCAACAAGCTTTAACCCACAAAAGCCAAGGGAAAATAAACAATGAACGCTTGGAATTTCTTGGTGACGCTGTCTTAGATGGAGTCATTGCCTACTACCTGTTTTGCCAATACCCAGAAGCCAGTGAAGGACAATTAAGTCGGATGAAAGCCAACCTAATCCAAAAGTCAACCTTGGCAACCATTGCTCGAGAACTGAACATACAACCGCATATTATATGTCAAAATGAAGACATCTCACAACAAGCCGCCACACTAGCAGACGTCTTGGAAGCCATTATTGGCGCGATATTCATAGACAGTGATATAGATACATGCACACACTATATCAAACTCTGGTTTAAACCTAACATTGAACAAAGCGATGATCATTTGGCTAAAAAAGATGATAAAACAAAGCTTCAGGAGTACTGCCAACACCAGCGTATCGCACTGCCCGACTACAAGGTCACCCGCATTGTTGGGCCAGAACATCAACAACACTTCTATGTCAAATGTCAAATAGAGCATGAAGGTAATCACAGCGAAGGCAGTGGTACAACCATTCGATCAGCAGAACAGGATGCTGCAAAAAAACTACTGGCAATGATTAATAAGGAACCATAACGATGAAGCAGTATTGTGGAAAAGTCTGTATTATTGGCCGGCCTAATGTTGGCAAGTCTACTTTTCTAAACCAAGCCATTGGGGAAAAAATTAGCATCGTCACGCACAAAGCACAAACGACTCGTCGCCAAATCAAAGGCATCTACTCCAACGAATCCCACCAAATCATCTTTATCGACACACCTGGTATTAATTCAATATCAGCAAAATCACAAGTCAGGTCACTGAACAAAATCGCATTAACAGCCTTAATAGACATCGATTTAGTCATTTTTATAGTTGATCGGGACCGATGGCTACCGGAAGACGAGTGGATTCTAGAGGCGATCAAAACATATCAAGGGCCCTGCGTTGCCGTCATCAATAAAATTGACCAAATGAAATCTGACAGCATGTTAGCACTACTAGAAACCGTGCGTGATAAACAAGTATTCCAAGCCGTTATGCCAATATCTGCACTCAAGGGACAACACATTCAACTGTTGTTAGACCATATTAAGCTTTATATGCCAGAAAAGCCCTTTATGTATCCCATTGATAGCAAGTATGACATCAATGAACAGTTTCTTGTCAAAGAAGTTATTAGAGAAAAATTACTCATCTTTACACATGAAGAAATTCCTTTTATATCAAACATCAATATTGAAGAATGGATCAAGACCGATAAGCGTTTCTCTGTGTCAATTGTCATCCATGTCAACACCATCGGACAGAAAAAAATTATCATTGGACATAATGGACAACAATTAAAACGCATAGGCCGCCAAGCCAGATTAGATATAGAGCAGACACTGGGACAGAAGATGCATCTAAACATCTGGATAAAAATTAAGAAAAGACGTGTATAACAAGAGCGCTGCTAGCAAAGATCGTGCGTATATTATTCATCAACGCCCCTACCAAGACAGCCATGCAATCATTGAACTGTTTAGCTTAAATAACGGCCGAATAAGCACTATTAGAAAAGGTGTTAGAAGTAGCAAAACGAGAAAACAGTATATTTACCAATCGTTTATCGAGCAAGAAGTTTCCATTAAATTTCAGAAAAACTCGATTAAAATAGATAAAATTGTCCCCACAACGGGCCTATCTGACTTACCAGTAAAATACCTAAGACTTGGCCTATACCTCAATGAGCTAATCTACCGATTACTAGAAGTCAATGACCCTCATCCAACAGTGTATACACACTATCAACAGGCAATACAAAGTCTATCGACTAATAGCGCTATCGACATACTGAGACAATTCGAGCTTAGTTTATTTAGCCAAATGGGTTACGAAGTACCATTCCATCAGTTGACTCAAACCACCCATCATCGATACGATCTAACATCTGGTTTTATTCCCAGTCCCTCAGAAACCCCAACAGCGTTCTCCACAGCAAGTCTAAAAGCATTGGGAGAAGGCAACTATCATCGCTATGCCATGGAAAACAAAGCATTTATTCGCCACATTGT
>DLBP01000075.1:23187-27058 GCA_002480165.1 Proteobacteria bacterium UBA7821
TCAAGGCATTTATTCGCCACATTGTCTCACAACTTCTCAGTGGTCAGACACTAAAAAGCTATGAACTCTATGTTTAGCGGGTGCGCTTGTCAACCTCTTGTTTTACTTTAGCCCACAGTGACGGATTTTGCTCCATCAGCTCAAGAAAGTCCTTTTGTGACACTTCTAAAAAATCACAGAATGACAGCGTTCTGACACTGGCAACTCGTTCTGACTGATTCAATATACCCAGTTCACCAAAGAAGCTTCCTGAGCCAAGAACGACGACGCCATCATCCAACAAAACCTCAATGGACCCGCTGGAAATAAAATACATGTGATTAGCAATATCGCCCTGCTTAAATACAAATTCTCCTGGGAAAAACAAGACTGGCTTTGCTGTTTTGGCTAGCTTATTCACAACAGCATCTGGCAACACTTTCAAAAATGGCACTTGCTTAATCATGTTAATCGGTGACTGATTAAGGTCTAAGATTAGTTTTTGATGCAAACTTAAAAACTCCTGCTCCAGCGTGTGAGTGATATTGCCATAAATACCCTCTGTTATTAGAGAGTTTCGTCGCATATGAGCAAATTCTGTTAGCTCTTTTTGTAGTATTTTACGATCTTCAGCCTGGCTGTACCACTCTTTAGCATAGGTGGGGTATTGAGACGACATCGAATCTAAATGCACCTTAACTCGATCAATTCGGTGATCCAGTTTCTCAATAAGAATCGCATGAACGGCTTGGTCGACACACTGAAACACTTCTTTTAAATACGTCTTTTTAATCTCCTGTAGAGTCGAATAGATCGTACTGAGCCTCACCAAACGCTTTTGGAGAAGAAACTTAATATAAGCGGATATACCCGTATAGTTGTAAACCGATCTAGCTAATAAGAATTGTCGAGAAAACACCAATGATTGCTCTGAAGCCTTGGTGTAACCTAACTCTTTTTGGTTGTCTAGCATGGTATCACAAATGAAGACTAGATGCTGTGCAACATCCCCTGGTATCATCGACTCTTCATACAGATCCATATAACAAGTCTTCTCTTTTAGCACAAGCATCTTAAATGCCAGATCCTCCCACTCTTGATCTGTTAGCTTCGTCATATCACAGTCAGTGGTTAACCGTTGGATGATGTTTTTCTCTCGCTTGAGAAGCGTGTTTGCTGATAAATCTGTATTGATACTGATGTTTTTGTATACCATACTCAACACACGATCCCGCATGGTCAACTCTGCTGTTGTCAAACGATCTAGCTTAAAATACTTAATTAAAGACGCGACTGTCGTTGCATTAACAAACAGTGTAAACATGACAAAGGAACCAATTAAAATTGTGCTAAACATTTTTAAATCTTCTGGTAGGTTTGGGTCCTCTATCAACATAATCACCAAAACAAGAGAGATCGTTCCTCTTAACCCGCCCCAAAACATCACCGAACGAAATGGTAGTGAGATGGCCTTCATCAACTTAAGCCGTTGTAATAGTGGCAAGATGGTGAAAAATATAACCCCTCGAGCGAAAGTTGCCAGTAGAATAAACACGAACACTAATTCCATGTGATATAGCGTCATAGTCAGTAACATATCGACGAACAGTAAGCCCATCAACAAAAATATAAGCGTATTCGACCAAAAGCTAAAACGATGCCAAATAGAAACCATTTTATCCCAATTGTAACCAGAAAATACGGTTCTACCCGTTACAGACATGGTAAAAGCAGAGAAAATAACAGCCATCACACCTGAGACATGAAAATAGTGCTCTGCAATTAAGAATGAACCGTATGCTAGCACAATCGTCAAGTTAACTTCAGCCGTTGAAAAACCTTTACACAAACGAATTAACACAATGGTTAGTAAACCCAATAAAACACCAACTATTGCACCACCGAAAAATACTTGTGAAAATACCCACACACTCTGCCACCAGACCACGCTATCGGACGATAATAGCATTTGACTGAGTACGGTATAGAGGACAATGGCAGTCGCATCATTGAATAAACTTTCACCCTCTACTAATGTTGCTAGATTCTTGGGTGCGCCGACTTCTTTAAATAGGGCAACAACCGCAATTGGATCAGTGGCAGATGCCATGACACCGATTAATAAACAGCTCAGTATACTGATATTAAGTAGTGGTTGAATGCCATAACCAATAATCAACGTTGAAATCAACAACCCACCAATCGCTAAAAATAAAATTGGTTTAATCTCTGCGGCGACTTGTCTGACATTAAGATCTAGAGCAGATTCGAACAAAATAGCTGGTAGAAACACAAAAAACACCATCTCTGGACTAAAGCTAAATCCACTAATACCACCAATGATATCATTGATAATACCGTGCCCTAATGAGTTATTGTTTAATACATTAATGGATAAACCAAACACAATGCCAAGCAAGGCTAAAAATACGGTAAACGGTAATTTTAACATTTTTGAAATTGGCATCATTAGTGACGAGACGAGTAAGTAAAAGATAATCACTAAAACGTTGATAATAACAACAGACTCCATTACACATCCCCCCAAATTTTCCTATTAACATCATAATAAGTTTTATCTTTGGCGACAGACACATGACAATCTGGATGAACAGACTGCTGAAGCTGGGCCTGATTAAAATCCAATTCGGCATCGTCAGCAATAGGATGGTGTCCAAAAACAACGAGTTCTGAGCCTTGATAGCCTGAAAAAAACTGGCACATATCATCTATGAATGGGTGCCCCCAACCAACACAAGCATGATCTCTTTTTCTCTGATATTGTAAATCGTGTACAACAATATCACAGTCGTCTAATAAATCGAGCCATTCATCTTTTTTCTCATTCAGTTGAGTGTGATCAATTTCATGATCGAATATAAAAGCAACCGTATTTCCTTGATAACTGATTTTAAAACCGTATGCTCCACCAGGATGATTTAATTTAACAAACTTAACAACTAGGCCATGGCACTGATGAGTTGAGACAAAGTCTTCTTGAAAGTCGCTCAAATCATGTGTGGTGATTTCACTGGCTAAACTTTGGTAATGGATCGGCCACGCAATGCCATCCATTTGCGATAATATGGGCCAAGTATCACGATAGCCTTTTGAATAAATTCGAATTTTCTTATCTTTGTCATAAATACCACTAAAATGTGGAAACCCTTGTATGTGGTCCCAGTGCTGGTGTGTTAATAATAGGAATACGTTGGTGTCAACCAAATCTTTTAGGTTCATGATCCCTGTTCCCGCATCAATGATGAAGCCAACACGATCAGACAACTCTAAATAAATACAAGAAGTGGCCCCACCATAGGTCTGTTTGGATGAGCCACTAACTGGCACTGAACCCCGCACACCAAGAAAATAGATCTTCACAAATTAGCCTCCCAAGCGACAATATACCATCTATAGATCAGATCAAGTATTTTGTCTACCAATGATTAGTTTCTTTATGGGTGCAAATGTTTTTCGGTGATACACAATTGGACCGAAAGCCGTCAGTTTTTCCAAGTGTAAGCGTGTTGGGTATCCCATATGACGATCAAAAGCATACATTGGATACTGTTGATGAAGGTCATGCATCACTCGATCACGGCTTACTTTTGCTAGAATAGACGCGGCACTGATGCATGAGTGAGTTAGATCACCTTTAACAATGGTTTGCGTTTCATACTGCCACTCTGGCGCATCGCAACCATCGACTTGTACCAAATCTGGTGGGATAGACAGCTGTTCGACAGCACGCCTCATCGCTAGGAGTGACGCTTGTCGAATATTTAACTGATCAATCTCATCAACACTGGCGAAAGCGATGCCATAAGCCCTCGACTGTGATAATATCACCTCAAACAATTGCTCGCGTTTTTTAGCTGATAAGCGTTTTGAG
>DLBP01000037.1 GCA_002480165.1 Proteobacteria bacterium UBA7821
AAGCAGAGGCGGTCAACAAAAAAATAATGAGAACCATATATTGCTCACGTGTCCATGGTCCCAGTTCAGTCTGCGATGATTTGATTTTTTCGATGATTTGATCTTGTGGTATGTTGATCGTGTGGAGTTGGCCCCGGATGAGTCCCATGTAAGCAAATAGGAGGGGGCAAACCATTAAGAGTAATGGTAAACTAAAGGAGATCCACATGATCATATCTATTTCGACACCATACTTTTCGAATAAAAAGCCCTGTAATATGATATTGGGTGCTGTTCCAATTGGAGTCCCGATGCCACCGAGACTGGCTGAATAACAAACGCCTAAGCACACAAATGTTTTAAATTGGCTTAAATGCTGTGGTGATATATTGAGTTTTAGCTCCTCATTTTGCCGCTCTATGGTTTCGATGATGACGATAACCATGGGAAGTATCAGTAGAGTTGTGGACGAATTGTTCATCCACATACTTAAAATAAGTGGTACGAGCATAAAAGAAGCAAGTAATTTGATTGGGCTAAAACCAACCTTTGCAATCAACCAATAAGCTAAGCGTTTATGAAGGGACCATTTTTCAAATGTTTTTGCGACAATAAATCCACCCAGGAAGAGATAGACCGCTGGTGATGCATAGGGCAATGCTGCATCTTGAATACTACTAATACTGAGCATCGGTAGGAGAATTAGCGGAATCAAGCTGGTAATAGAGATGGATACGGCTTCTGTTAACCACCATATCGACATGAATAGGGTGACGGATACGACTGCAGCACCATTGATCGACAGTGTGGTATTGTCGCTATGCCCAACCCATTCTAATAAGTAGCATTGGTAGTAAACAAATGCTAAAAGGGGACCAAGAATAAGGCCTAGTTGTTTATATCTTGGATAAATCGTGCAATTCACCTGAATCCGCTCATGTTAGTACATCAATATGATATGGTTTAATTAATCTTCTGTCAAATATTGTTTCTGATCCTTTCAAGTTGACAGGGTTGTTCTCTGTGCCATGAAAAAGCCATAATCTAGATGAAGTAAACCGAGAATTGATATCAGTTTACCTGTGGCGAATGGCTATTGGATGGGTTTTGCATGTGGACTGCCATACGGTGATCGATACAATGTCAATCGAGAAGATTTCACACGCTTGGGCTGATTCCATCCGTGCTTTAAAAAATATTATTCCAGTTAGCTCCATTGTATTATTTATGTACTATACTATTAATAGACAATAAATAAGGAGAATAAAATGGTTAAAGGTTACGCAGCTCTTGGACCAGGTGAGCCATTGCAGCTCATTGAGTATGATTTGGGTCCATTGTTATCCGATCAGGTCCAAATTGATGTGAGTTACTGTGGTATTTGTCACAGTGACTTAAGTATGATTGACAACGCCTGGGGAATGACGACTTATCCATTAGTACCTGGGCATGAGGTTGCTGGTGTCGTATCTGCGATTGGGTCAGACGTCAAGCATTTAACGGTTGGGCAACGAGTGGGGCTTGGTTGGCATGCTGGCTATTGTAATCAATGTTGTCTCTGCACGTCGGGTGATCAAAATTTATGCGCTGATGCGACTGCGACAATTATTAATCATCATGGTGGATTTGCCAATCAAGTTAGGGCACAAGCCAACAGTGCGATACCCATTCCAGATGGGCTTGATTTCAAGTCTGTTGGCCCTTTGTTTTGTGGAGGGATCACGGTATTTAATCCACTGGTTCAATATGATATAAAGCCAACTGATCATGTTGCGATTATTGGTATTGGTGGTCTTGGCCACATGGCATTGGAATTTTTAAATGCCTGGGGTTGCCATGTGACAGCTTTCACATCAACCATCAGTAAAAGAGATGAGTTGATGCAAATGGGCGCTAAAGAAGTGATTGATACTAATAATATTCAAGCGATAGAGTCAGCTGGCGGTAGATTTGACCTGATTCTATCGACAGTCAATGTTAAATTGAACTGGAATCTCTACTTAGGTACCTTGAAACCAAAAGGTAGATTGCATTTTGTGGGTGCGACGCTCGATCCACTAGACCTAAATGTGTTTCAGTTAATTATGGGGCAAAGACAGGTATCTGGTTCGCCAGTTGGTAGCCCAAGGGTGATCGAAAAAATGTTGGACTTTGCTCATTTACATCAACTCAATCCAATTGTTGAAGTGTTTGAGATGGATCAAGTTAATCAAGCCATCACCAGACTTAGGTCTGGTCAAGCACACTACCGGGTTGTTCTAAAGCAGTAGGTAATTCGCAATAATAATGCATCCCCTGATCTTGAGTGCCAATTTCGTGCCAGAATATTTGAGCAATTAGCGATACGTCCAGTGGGCTGATTGCCCCATCGATACCGTCATGATTGGGACAGTTTTTGATGTCTTTGAGGTTTGTCTGTAGCGATTCATCTTGAGTTATTTCTCCTTGTTGCCATACGATTCCCACTTGGCTTGCCTCATGGATGACTGTGGATAGGTCATTGTTTTTCTCATCATAGCACATGCGGCATAAGCAGGTAAGCAGTAGGGATGGGGTGTCAACATCATGGTCATGACCCCAGATTTCCTGTGACAACACATCACAGGTGAAAGCAGACAAGGGGGATATGGTGGTTACGATCAAACACCATAATAACTGCTTAAGCATGCTCAGTCACTTGTAGTGTTTTCTCTCTCTGCCTCATTAGATAGACTCTAATGGGAATGCCACTTAATAAGAACACAGTTGATATCAGTAGTTTGTCAGTAGACGTGTTAACCAATACCCAGAGGCAAAAAAGACAGGCTAACAGTGCGATTAACTGTTTAAAATAGCCAGTATGGTGGCTAAGTTCGTATTTGAATAGTGAGATGGCACAAATTAGATAAACAAATAAAAAGGCAATGCCTGAATACTCTACGATATGCCGGATGGCACTTGCGTTTAGGAATAGAAGAAATGGAATGGTTCCCAGGCAGCTAATCACAATACCCAGTTTAGGAGCGCCATGGCTATTTAGGGTCAGAAAACACTTAGGGAATAGTTTATCTTGAGCTAAGCCAAGAGCGATTTGACCACTGGTTAACACCCATGCATTTAACGTGCCAATACACACAGCCGAGGTGATGATCGCCATCAGTATATACCAGTCTCCACCAAAGAGTATTTGGCTAACGTCAACATAGGGTGCGGATGACTGTTTCAGTACATCGGCTGGTATAATACCCATTAGAGCAATGCTATTAATGAGGTAGGTCAGTGCGACAATCAGCGTGCCAAGAACGATGGCAAGGGGGATGGTACTTTTGGGGTTGATAACAGAGCCTGCTGGTGCCGTGGCGCATTCCAATCCGACAAAGCCCCATAACATGAGTAGAGACAATTCACTCATGATAGACAACGGTTGTTGTGTTTGAATAGAAGGAGCTGTGTCCAGCAACTCGACGTTAAAATAAAGTAGGGCTATTGCTGGGATGATAATCAGAGGGACACATTTTAGGACAGTGAGAACTATTTCAGTATGCCCAGCTGCATGGACGCCTTTGAGATTCACGAGCATGATAATAATAATGAGCAAGATCTGGAGTGTAGTAGACAGCAGCGGTGAGTTACTACCAATGACAGGTAGTAAGTATTCAACGGCAGTAATAATCACAGCAGTAGAACTAAACCATGAAATAACCCAGTAGGTCCATCCAGTATAAAAAGCGGCAGTTTCACCGAAGGTTGCTTGGACAAACACATGCGGCCCGCCTGTTTTTGGAAAATAGTTTGCCAGCATCGCAAAAACAGCTGCCAGTAGCATCGCTGCAACACCAGTAATCATCCAACCCATAACGTTGTAATAGCCATAGCCAGCTAGCTCACTGGGTAGCATAAAAACACTGGAGCCGATTTGACTACCAATGACAATAGAAATCAGCGATGTAAATCCAATTTTTTTTGCGTCGGTCACAGGTGATAGGTGTGTGATATAAACCATTTTTAATTATACAGGTTAGATGTTGGCATGCAAAGCTTTATCTTCGCCTCATTTGAAGATCTATTCGAGCTAACCAGGCTGCTGGTAGAAACGATAATAGATAAACTAACCCATAGAGTAGACGAGGGAATGATATGACTGGACATGTTCGGCTGGATGCTTGTTTTATTTTTTGTGCAGCGACATCGCAAGACAGTATACCGGGCATAGGGAACCGATGAGACTGGGTCATTTGTGTGGAGATAAAGCCGGGGCAAATACATTGTATCGCAACAGAGCTGTCTCGATATAATTGTGCTAGTGAGTAAGTGTAACGCATGATGGCTTGTTTGCTGATGTGGTAGGCATTGGCGCTTGGCAGTGTTGGTATGAGCGCAACCAGTGATGAAATAACTAAAATTTTCCCACTATCTCGTTGTAGCATGTTGGGTAGTATGGTTTGAATTGCCAGAATGTTTGCTGATAAATTGGTTTTGAATATTTGGTAATCATCATGATAACCTAAAGTGTGTTGTGAGATGCCTGCGTTGAGAATAAGTAGATCGATGGGCGATGTTTGATCGATTGCCTCAAGTGTACTCATGAGGCTATTTTGTTGGGTTAAGTCAAAGCGATGTATTTGTGTGGACGCACCTTTTTTCTGGCACTGTTGTTGGGTTAAGTATAACCCATCTGGGTCTCTTCCACATAAATGGAGGTGGTGGCCAGTTTGAGACCAGGCGACTGCTAAGGATTGGCCTAAGCCTCTGGACGCGCCAGTGATAACAATATTAAACATGATACATACAATCTAGCATGTCTGTTGGATAATGTGAATACATGACGGGTTGATTCTCTCTACCGATTGATTGGTAATCCAGTTGAGAGTTGTTTTTGATAACAGTGTGGTGACAGTTTCATCGTCTTGGTTTTTGTATGACTGATGTTTTTATCAGTGGCTGAGGCCTGTTTATCAAATTGATTTGTGTGCATGTGACAACACAGTTTAAATCACTAGTCCAACAGTCAACCACTGTCTGAATTAATAGTGATCGTGATTAAAGTTGTTGAGTACGTTTTTGGTGTTGTTGTAGCCCAGTTCAAACAGCTCTTTTGAATGAGATGAGTCAAACCATCGACCACTGTCTGTATGAATATCGATACAATAATCAGCTAGTTTGCAGTTGTGAGTTAGTTGGCTATTGAGCGAAATAGTCAGGCTTCTTAAGATTAAACCAAATATGTTAGATGGTGGCTCATCGTTGCTGATATCTACAGAGAGGCTACTGGCGATAATAACCTCTGCACCTAAGTCTCTAGCGATATCAACAGGCAGGTTATTTGAAACGGCCCCATCGACAAAGTTCTGGTTACCAATAACAACGGGTGGATAGAGTCCTGGGATACTGGCTGATGCTAATAAAGCTTGAGAGGCCGTTTCGGTTGAAAAAGCCGTTGTATTACCAAACTCTAAGTTGGTTGCAACCACGACGACTGGGATCTTAAAATCAGAGAGCGATTTCCCCCCAAATAATCTATGTAGGAATGCTTCTAGTTTGCTTGAATTGCTAATGCTGTAGGGTAGTGTTCTACTGGTATATTGTATGAAGTCTTTAAAATGCCTCTCGGTTAGTGTTGCAAGGTCGTTCATTTGACCATGCTGTGCGTAGACGGCACCAACGATTGCTCCAGCACTTGTACCAACGATTAAGTCAGGGACGATGTTGAGTTCATTCAGCGCTTGCAAGACGCCAATGTGTGCAATGCCTCGCTCTCCGCCACCACCTAGCACAAGGGCTATTTTAGGTTTCCCGCTAAATGCGATAGGCCCCGGGTCTAGCGGTCGTGGCTCACCAGAAAAATGTAGCGGTGAACAACCGAGAGCCAATAAACAGAGAATGAGTAAGCGCTTGTGCATCGAAATATTCCAAAATAACAAGGTTAATACTACAAATTTTGTTAATTCAAGTCAACAATTTTTGCCAGGTGTTGATATATATGCTATAATGTATATAAATAATAATGTGAGTGATAATGGCAGAACCTCAACCAGACAACCACGAGAATAGTCCAAGTCCTTTGACAGGGTTATTGTATGGCATGTATTGCTTAGCAGAATCCCTATTTCAAATTAATAAGATGACGAGTCATCTAAAAGAACGATTAAATTTTGTTAAAGTATTATTGAAACAATTAATGATTGTGTTGGAAATATTTCAAAACGTTATTTATAACTCAGCAGCAATACTTGCACGTTTATCAGTGGTTGCTATGGCATTGAGTACAATTCTAAGATTGATCAGTTCTATCAAGAAGCTATCTAATTTACTTTACACTTGCGACCAAGACCGTTTAACGCCGACTAGGGCAGCATGTATTATTACAGCCGCTGCAGTTGACCTGGTTGTCGTAGTGCTATTGATAGTCAAGCCAGAATTATTTGCCATTTTATTTCTTGCAACCATGGTTTATGATCTAGTGGAACAGTCTGTTATGTACTATGATGAAATCCGGAAATATGAAAAACGCCAACGTGATCCTAGCCTGTCCCTTGTTGATCGTTTCGACACGCTTGTTGAAAAGAGTGATTATATGTTCAATGCAGGCGATATAGGACTCAATATAATCAACTTTACTTCAGCTATTGTCATGCTTGCTGCTATTGTTGTCATTGGTTCATCGCCACTGGGATGGGTTGGGTTCAGTTTGTTGACAGCCTTTACGGTACTAACCTTGCTCAAAGTGTTTGTTGAGAAGAAAATGATGAAAAATAATTATCACAACGTCAAACAGGAAATGTGTCAGATGATAGAGCCAGACGATGAGATTGAGGATGACAGCCAGTTGCAGGCAAGTAATATCATTGAGGATGGCAACAACCGATATAAAACGATAGACTCGATATTTAAAAACACAAATTTGGAACCTAAGAAGCAGATAAAGCTAGCTCGCCAATTGATTGAGAAAAATGAAAAAATCCAGCTGGGGTAGCCTATAGACAAATCCTCGGAAACATGGGACAATACTACCAGTTAATATCGGATAAAAAATGAACAAGCTCGCAGTGGTTGACTATACAGCGTCAAATGTTGGAGAGAATGCAATCCTTTCGCTCAAGCAATATGGTTTTTTGGTATTAGACAATACCAGTGTGCCCCAAGACCTTATCGATGCGTGCTATGATGCTTGGTATCAGTTTTTCCAATCTACCGATAAATACAATTACCTATACAGTAATCAACTGCATGATGGCTTTAGGCCAATTGAGCAAGCTGAGAGTGCAAAAGGTACCAACATTAGAGATTTAAAAGAGATGTACCATTACTATCCCAATGGTCGTTGTCCAGATTATTTGGCTGACATCACACAACGTGTCTTTCAAGAGCTGTATCTGCTAGCCAGGCAAGTACTTGCTTGGATTGAACAAGGGTTACCATCATCCGTTCAGTCAAATTTAAGTTGTGCGTTGTCAGATATGATTGTTGACAGTCCGAATACGCTTTATCGTCTGCTTCATTACCCGCCACTAACTGGTCACGAGGCGAAAGGGACCATTAGAGCTGCCGCACATGCTGATATTTGCTTATTAACAGTGCTGCCCGCAGCTACGGCCAAAGGGCTTCAAATACTCACAAGACAGGGTGAGTGGATCGATGTGCCTGTGAAAAAAAGTTCAATGATTATCAATATAGGTGACATGCTGCAAGAGTGTACACACGCTTTTTATCCATCAACGCAGCACCGAGTTATCAACCCAGATCACGTTGATATGAATCAATCTAGACTATCGATGCCATTATTTTTGCATCCAGCAGATGATGTTGTTTTGTCGGATCAGTATACTGCTCTATCATACCGAATGGAGCGTTTGGGTGAGTTGGGGTTACTCTAATTGTCGATTAGTTTGAAAATTGCCGATTTCTGTGTATTTGATAAGCTAGAAAAAAGCTAGATAAAATAATGATAACCAGCATCCAAAGAGATAAGTGGTATGCACTTAAGATGTTGTGGTAAACCCGATTGTAATCGATTAGTAGACCGATCATCGGTGCTGTGATCGACATGCCTGTACCTAATAACACTTGATTGAGTGCTAATGCAGTTGTTTTTAAATGCGTATTTGGAATGAGTGACAGCTGATAGTAAGTCAAAATATGGGAGCCAGTTGCTATGCCAAAGCATAGGCTCAATGGGTAGTGCCAAGACGGTATTGGGCCGTAGATGAGTAAGGTCAACGATAGCAGGCTAATTGCTGATGAAGCTTTCATGACATGGTACATGGATACGTAGTTCGCAAGCCAGCAGGACAAGCTTGTA
>DLBP01000079.1 GCA_002480165.1 Proteobacteria bacterium UBA7821
TTGCATCACTGACACAGATCAATTACCTGAAGCCATTCAACAGGCTCAATACCTAGAGCAATCATTGATTGAAGCAAAAATACAATTAAAACTTCCATCGATGACGCTCAGTAACAGTGAAAAAATGTTACCTCAACAGCTTGGCTATGTGTCTCAAGGGTACGTTGACTTTAAAAAAGGCTGTTATCTTGGCCAAGAAGTCATTGCTCGTGTAGAATTCAAATCCAATAAGAAATTTTATCCCATATTATTAGAAATACCTGAGGCCTATTCGGATCAACTGTGTAAACTACTGTGTGGCCAACAAGTCGTTGGGCAAATCGTGTACACACACAGTGGAGCAAAAAGCGTCTTAGGGCTCGGATACCTGACAACAACAAACATTGATATGCAAACCATCACCTTAGCGGGGCATGATCAACCACTTAATCTGATTGAGTATTCGGTCTCAACTGAGGGAAAAGAATAACATCTCTGATACTTGCCTGATCTGTTAGCAGCATCAGCAGTCGATCGATACCAATCCCCTCACCTGCGGTTGGGGGCATGCCATATTCTAAGGCTGTGATGTACGTCTGATCAAAATACATGGCTTCTTCATCGCCCGACTCGCGATTATTAACTTGTTGTTGAAATCGTTTTGCCTGGTCATCGGGGTCATTCAATTCAGAAAAAGCATTGGCAATTTCCATGCCACCAATAAACAATTCAAATCGGTCTACGCAGTCAGGCTGGTCGATCGTTGTTTTTGACAATGGGGACACAATCGTTGGATAGGTATCGATAAATGTCGGCTGAATTAGTTTCTTTTCAACTGTCTTATCGAATAACTCCATGCGAACTAAATCACTCGATACCACATCAGTCACATCAACGCCAATTGAATGGGCATAAGCTTTCAAGCGGACAATATCCGACAAATCGGCTTGTTTCAGATTTGGGTTGTATTGCAAGATTGCCTCATCAACTGACAGACGCTTGAATGGCTCACTAAAACCGATCTGTTGACCTTTAAAATCGATTGTCATGTGGCCTTTAATATGCAATACCAGCTCTCTTAACAAGACTTCTGTCAAATCCATCAAGTCGTGATAATTTGCGTATGCTTGGTAGAACTCAATGGTGGTAAACTCGGGGTTGTGTTTGGTTGACAAGCCTTCATTTCGAAAGCAGCGATTTATCTCATAGACGCGTTCCATACCACCAACGACTAAGCGCTTAAGATACAATTCTGGCGCGACTCTTAAATACAGAGGCATATCCAGTGCATTGTGATGCGTGACAAAAGGCTTTGCCACAGCACCACCGGGAATTGGATGCATCATGGGTGTATCGACTTCGACATACTGCCGATTGTCAAAAAACTGACGGATAAACCGCATGACCGCAGCACGCGTCACAAAGACTTGTTTAACCACGGGGTTGACTATTAAGTCTAAATAACGTTGCCGATAACGTAGCTCAGGGTCATTTAATCCATGAAACTTATCTGGAAAAGGATGTAGAGACTTCACCACCAGCGTTAGCTGAGTTGCGTAAATACTAAGCTCGCCCATTTTGGTCCGAAACAAGTGGCCCTCAATGTAGACAATGTCGCCGATATCATGCTGTTTAAATTCGTCATATGCATCTTGACCGATATCGTTGGATCTCACATAAACCTGTATTGTTCCTGTGGCATCTTGGCAATTAAAAAAACTGGCTTTTCCCATTAAGCGCCTGGTCATCATTCTGCCTGCTAACTGGACCGAATGCCGATGACTGTCTAAAGTTTCACTGGTATCTTTCTCGTGGCGTTGGTGCAGTTCATTGGCATAGTGGTTTGGCTTAAAATGATTCGGGTACTGGTAGCCTGATTGTTGTAATGCTTGCAGTTTCCCTCGACGAACATGTGATTGATCGTCACGGTGGTTGTCTGAACTATTATTTTTCGACATGGTCATCTCCCATTTGTTTTAGGCTGGCTTCAATAAACTGGTCTAAGTCGCCATCAAGCACGGATTGTGGCTGACTGACTTCAACGTGAGTTCTCAGGTCCTTCACTCGAGATTGGTCTAATACGTAAGAGCGTATTTGGCTCCCCCAGCTAATGTCTTGCTTTTGGGACTCTTGTTCTTTTAAGTCGGCCTGTCTGCTATCGAGTTCCTGTTGATACAGACGAGCTTTCAGCTGTTTAATGGCTCTATCTTTATTTTGATGTTGCGACCGTTCTGACTGACATTGCACCACAATATTACTTGGTAGATGAGTGATTCTGACAGCGGAATCAGTTTTATTGACGTGCTGACCGCCCGCACCGCTAGCACGGTAAGTATCGATTCGACAATCACTCATATCGAGATCGATCTCAATGGCATCGTCTAGCTCAGGAGTTACGAATACAGCGGCAAATGAGGTATGTCTGCGATTACCGCTATCAAAAGGCGACTTCCTGACTAGTCGATGCACACCGGACTCTGTTCTTAACCAGCCATAGGCATTGTGGGCTTGAACGTGCAGCGTGGCACTTTTGATGCCAGCCACCTCTCCTGGTGAGCACTCGAGTAAAATGGTATCGAATGACTTTCTATCACACCAACGTAAATACATTCTCAGCAGCATTTCGGCCCAGTCTTGTGCTTCTGTTCCGCCTGATCCCGCTTGAATAACTAAGTACGCTTGTTTGTCATCATGCGGCTGATTAAACATGCGTTGTAGCTCAAATTGCTTGAGCACTTGATCGAGTTCGTCGACCTCAGCTTCACAGGCTTGGGCGAGTGCTTCATCCGATTCAGATTTTGCCAAGTGTAGTAATTCTTGGTTATCTTTAATCCCTTTTTCGATGGTTTCAACCCGTTCAATGAAATCATTAATCTTGGTTAATTCCTGACTCAGGGAGCGGTAGAGTTCTTGTTGTTGCCATATGCTAGAATCTTGTAGTTGCAGGCTAACTTCCCGCTGACGATCTACCTTGACATCGAGGTCAAAGATACCTCCTGAGCTGACTGAATCGCTCACTTATGGCATTAACTTTTTGTGTTAGAATCGTGACGTCCATCTTGCGTCCTGTCATGGCTATAGGCCGTGTGCGGCTCGAACGCACGACCAACGGATTAAAAGTCCGGTGCTCTACCAGCTGAGCTAACGGCCCATGATGTATGATTTTAGTTAAAAAATAGTTGGATAGCAAGCTTTTTATGTATCAAAATGAGAAAACTGTTTCTTAGCGGCAACAAATGCAGGCGACTGACTGTATGACCTTGCTAGTTTCTTGTAATGAGCTTTTGCCTTGTCTGGCTCATTCTTATGTGAATACAACATAACCAGCTTGTAAATCACATCTGGGATCTTGATATGCTCTGGATAATGCTTCAAGATATGATGCAGTGCGTCTTCTGATGCTTGATAGTGTTGTAATAGCAAGTGTGATTCTGCCATCCAATAGTAGCTATTGGCAACGTGCTTACTATTTGGATACTTTTCAACAAACAGCTCGAGATCTTCGACTGCTTGTTGGTATTTCTTCTGCTTGATAGCACTCAAGGCTGACTCATACAGCTTAATTTCTTCAGCCTGATCTTGCTCTCGCAACGAGACTCGTTGTTTGTCGGACAATTGGTGATCGATGGATTTTGCCCAAGCAATTTGTTCTTGTTTAAGGGTGTTAATCTGATGATTGGCTTCAGATAATTTCCCCTCTAAAGTTGCCACATGACCTTCAAGCTGATCGAGCCGATCGATTAACGATTTAATATTGTTAGACTTTTGCTGGCGTTCTAACTTGGTTAATCGGTCTCCGACGGTTAACTTTTGCCCACTCGCAGGTGCTTTCCTTCTAACAGACTCAACGGGTGCCTCAGCATACACTGGCAGGTAGCAGTAAACGACCATCAGCCAAGTTAAAATCAGAGTAGTTTTAGGTCTTTTCATGAATAAACTTTATCTGTGCCCTTCGATTTTTGTGTCGAGACTTTTCACTGTGGCCTAAATCAACTGGTTTTTCTTGACCATAGCTGATCACTTCAATTTGGCTAGCCAACACGCCTTGACTGATTAGAAAATTCTTGACCGAGTTGGCACGGCGCCAGCCCAATGCGATATTGTATTCTCGACTGCCCATTTCGCAGGTATGCCCCTCAACTTTAACTCGTTGTGCCGGGCTAACGAGTAACGAATCAGCCAATTCTGTTAATGATTTTTTCGCACCGTCATTCAAAACGGATTCATCAAAGCCGTAACGGTAGACTTTTTGGTACTGAGAGTCTTCTGAAGACATGGCTGCCAATTTCGGATTAGCATCGACTGGAAATGACTCGGCTGGATCGAGAAAGTCGTCATCGTCATAGACAAATGTTAGAATGTCTCCATCATCATAATCCTCGTAGCCACCAGCAACCATTGAATAATTACCATGATCTGTACAACTGACTAGTGTTATTACAAAAGCGAATACCAACCACCGCATAATTAACTCCCTCTATGGTGTTTTTAATCTAACACTAAAATTGAGTCTACACAAGCTTAAGAATTGGGTTCTTTATTTCTTTTCCACAAATTGTGCAACCATAAATACTGCTCTGGATGCTCTTTTACCCATGACTCTAACCAACTGACATAGGCAGACATGAGCCTTTTCTGAAAATCTGACTTGCTCTCAAGGTGCTTGATCGTGATTGGCTTGGTAATGTGATAATCGATGTATAACCCATTGCGAAGTCCCACTCCAAATATAACGGGTCGCTTTGAGCGGTATGCAATGTGTGCGATCGACCTAGGGAAAGAAGTCATCTGCCCCATAAAAGTGTATTGGCAACCCCTACCCTGGTCTGCAGCAAATGCCAGACAATTATTCTCACTGATAATCTTTTGGTAGTTCTTCGAAAACTCCGTTTTATCAATCAAACCGGAAACACCCAGCTGTTGTCTGAGATTAAAGAACACATCATTCCAATAAGCGCTTTTTAATTTTTGATAAATTGGAACAAATCTGACCCCATCCGCAATCACAGGAAAGAGTTCCCATTGACCAAAATGGGCCGTAACCGCTAAACATGGCTTATGCAAATCACTCACAGTCGAGCCTTCTGCCAACCGAATCCATCGTTGTCGTTCAGGCCGAAACCAATAACGGCCCATCATACACTCTAAGGTAACCGCAGCAAAATGTCTAAATGTTAAAAATGCCAATTGTGTTGAACGCTGCTGACCAAAAGCCATATTAATATTATCGATGGTGATGCGCCGTCGTTTTGGCATGACCGCCCAAGCGAATAAAGCTAACACTGTTGCTAACTTCATGAATATCGACCTGGGGATTTTTGCTAACAAGTAGGATAATACAAGCATCATCAAAAAATATCATTGGGTGACCAGGCTGGTTCCTGCACGTGACCCACTTTTGCAGGCAGCCTGATATTGACCTGGCCATCAACAGACAAAATACTCAACATGCCTTTACGGCCATACTGAGTGGCATAAACAATTGCCTGAGAATTGGGTGAGAAACTTGGAGATTGGTCATTTTTGGATTTGGTCAACACCTCTATGCGTCGATTGTCCAATAACAGTCTTGCAATGGCAAATCCATCATCTCCTTTGTGTAAGTGGACAATCGACTGACCATCCGGTGCAAAACTACCTCGAGCATTAAACTTACCATCAAATGTCAGTCGCTCAATGCGTTGACTGGCTAGGTGGTATTGAAATAGCTGCACCCCTCCCTGACGATTTGAAGTAAACACTATCGTCTCACCATCGGGTGAAAAGTCGGGCTCGGTGTCTAATGATCGACCCTGGGTCAACTGAGTTAACTCGGAGGTTGCCAAGTCAAGTAAATACAAGTTAACCGCTTGGTCTTTTGATAGCACGATGGCCATTTTCTTTCCGTCTGGTGACCACGCTGGCGCACTGTTTACACCACTAAACTCACTGACTGTCTGACGCTGACCAGTCATAATATCGTGTATCAATATTCTCGATCGATTGCCTTCAAAAGACACATAAGCCAACTGCCGACCATCGGGAGACCA
>DLBP01000062.1 GCA_002480165.1 Proteobacteria bacterium UBA7821
TCGCTCGAATCGCTTTAATGCTATTGAATAAATTATTCGGGGTTTTATCGATCTCTGACATGATTTTCGCCACATCCTTGTGAGATAAATTCATGACGGGATCTTTAGAGAGTCGAAGACCAACTGCTGTAATCAAAAATTGATTCTTAAATGGGTGGGTTTTAAATATGCTATTTCGGTAAGTAAATTCACACTCAGATTGACTCATGGTTTGCGTTTCACCAGTGGTTAACCACAAGCCGGTGACATGGGTGATGTAATCGGAAACACTAACACCGTATGCGCCAATATTTTGGACTGGTGCGGCCCCAACATCACCGGGAATGCCAGCTAGGTTTTCTAAGCCATGATAGCCTTGTGTCAGGCAGTACTGAACGGCTTGGTCCCAATTAACACTGGCACCCACCTCAATCTCAATACCAAAATCATCTTCTGAAGCGACGATTAGGTGGTTGAACTTTGGTTTCACGATGATGCCATCATAATCACTTAGAAAAACAGTGTTAGTGCCACCAGATAAAATGAGCAGTTGATTGGTCTGCTGTGAAATAGACTGTAGATATTCGATATCTAATTGGCTCTGTATTTCGACGAAATTGGCTGCTCTAACATTAAATCGAAAACTGTGTTTATTGGCTAAGTTGATGTCTCGACATGATGTGGAAGCAGGCAGCATTTACGATTTGAATTTCGAGCTTATCAGCGCTGGTATGCCACACAAACCCATCACTCCTTGAGCAATGACAACAACACCAACGATGGCATCAATAGTCGATGGGATACCGATCAGAGCACTTAAGATAATATATGAGCCTAAGATGACTCTGTTAATTCGATCAACCAGTGTGATTGAGCTTGAAAAGGCCATAATGTTCCTCCTAAATAACCACTTTAATTATACCACATAGATTTTAAATATAACAGTGTTGAGACAATAAAATATGTGTGATATTCTAGTGACATGAACCCAATAAACTATATTAAACATGACCGTGCAACTATTTATCATTTATTACCGGTCTACTTAGTCATCACGTTTGTCTATGCGTCCGTTAACATCAGCTGGGGCATCGTGCTTCCTATTTTGTTCAATAAGACTGCGATCTACGTCCCTCAAAGTGAGCAAGCCAGTTTCTGGTTCGGTTGTTTTGCCAGTATTTACTCTCTCGGTCAATTGCTTAGCTACAATGTTATTGGGATTCTGTCCGATCGAGTGGGGCGTAAACCCATTATGGTGACAACCCTATTATTATTTGCCATTAGCCACGTTATTTTGGCTGTTAGCATTTACACAGGACAGTTCCTCTGGATTCTAGCCGCGCGTTTTTTATCAGGGTTGTTTGCTAACTACATTAACATTGGTCAGAGCATGATACTCGATTATGTTGATCAGAGCGAACGCAAACGATTTCTCAATTATTACTACGTATTCGCCAATGTCCCATTTGCGCTAATTCCCATGTTTTTTTCGTTAACGCTCTACCAGAACCTAAATACCCTATCAGTCGGTGGTCTCGTTTCGCCATTGATAATCATTGCCGCCTGCTTAGTCGCACTGGCCACATGGATTCACTGGCGCTACCACGATCAATACACCCAGCAAGTCAGCACACCAGTCGATTCAGCTCGCCACTTCTACAAACAACAACTCCTAAACAAAGCAGCCATTCGCCAATACACACTCAACATCCTCATTTTTTCAGCCATGGCAGTTTTCTACACGGCATACCCAATGTTACTACTCAGTGATTTCAACTTCACCATGGAATCTCAAAGTAGCGTTGTTGCTGCCAATAATCTCATCTGCATGACCCTGTCATTGCTCGTCGTACCCAAGCTTGTCTCGACCATTCGGTCAGAAACACTAATACAGTCCAACTTAATATGCGTCATGGTATTAACCATGCTGATGTCGATGACAACAGTCGCCACAGCTTACCTGTCTTATCAACTGTGTGTCTGTTTGGGGTTCTGCTTGCTGCTACCACTGTGTGTCGATGCCATTGCAAAAACAGTGACACAAAACAATCAGTGCAAAAACTTGTCAATCAATCAATCTCTCAAATTACTCACTAAAATTATTTTGCCACCACTAACTGGCTATTTAATAGAATACAACAGCAACCTGGTCTGGCTGCTAATTAGTCTAATCAGTCTAGTAACACTGGCATTAACACAACAAAACAAGGCCAGTCAACCACTGACAGTCACGGCGTCCCCTGGATGATCTGGCTAAATAAATTTTTAGGATCATCTAAAACACCGAAGAATTCATGCGGTGGCAATGACTCAAACCACCCTTGACACATGACAAGCGTTGAATAGTCTTCAATTGCAAAACCAACTGAATCAAATACAATTAAATCATTAGACAGCGTCTGCTTTGATTGGACTAATTCGTGTAGGGTAATGATCTGTTTAGGATTGGCAGACTTGATTTCACCTTCTCGCTTGGTTTGTGCTAAATATTCAACAATTACCGTACTATTTTCTATCAGTGTGCGATTAAGCTCTTGCTTATTTGGTGCATCACCACCGATGGCGATAATAATCTTTCGTCGATTACTCTGTTTGATGGCCAGCGCACTGGGTGTTAGGCATGACGTTGCTGTGATAATCACATCACAAGCAGATGGGATGTCAGCCACACCATTAATCGCTTGAAGGTTAAATGGATATTCGGACAAGTTATCGCTAAATTTCTGCATGGCATGATCATCAATGTCATAGTAATAGCACGTACCGATTGGGTGCATTTCATGCATGGCGGTTATTTGAAATTCAGACTGAGCACCTGTACCAATGATGGCAATATCAATGGTGTCTTGTGGATAACGGATACAGTCATAGACCATGGCTGCACAAGCCGCTGTTCTAATCGCTGTCAACAGTGTCATGTCGGCAATTAATACAGGTATACCCGAGTCCATATCTGATAAACAGCCAAATGCACAGACCGATGGCAACTGTCGGCTGGGATTACTAGGATGCCCATTGACGTATTTAAAAGCATAATGCTGTTGATTGTGTATCGGCATCAGCTCAATCACCCCATTGGGAGATTCGGCGCTGATTCGGCTTTGGTGATGAAAGTCATGCCAATGCATATAATCTAACTTCATCTGACGGACTAACTGACGATAAACCGTCTTAAGACCAATCTGATGGATCATGTTCGTCACCATATCATGACTTAGGATGTATGTCATAGACCACTTCATATCTTGAACTGATTAAAGTATAGTACGTTTTTGACGTTTGTGTTAAAAATCACCCAGATTGATTTGGTGAGCGTCATGGTTTGTGTTAGCTTAACAGTAACTAGGAAGAAAAGACATGTTACTTTCTCAAATAATTCAACACAGTTTGAAGTCGAGTCCGATGTGCTACATTCACACCACGGACGTGTATTATCAAGGACTGTTGGCGTGTCTGTTACGTCGGTCTCACGCAACGAATAACAGCCAGTGGGTTGAAACGTCTGTTGATTTATCCAGTCTACCAGACCTACAGCAACGACTGACCAATCGT
>DLBP01000046.1 GCA_002480165.1 Proteobacteria bacterium UBA7821
CCATGGGTTGGTTGACATTTTGGCTTGTCCGTTTGAAAAATATGTTTTCGCCACCGCCACCAAGGCGTATGTGTACACTTGGCTTCATATCTTGTAGTTGGGCCGATGCGTATGTGATTGACTCACCAGAGAGTATCACCTCGTCTTTAATCAAAACCGGTGTGTTGAGGTACTGAATAATGGAAGTGTTTGGTATGCCATAGGTGGGTTCGTTTTGTGTATCGACCATTTGAAACCGCAGTGAGGCATTGGAACCGAGTAATTCTTTTGCTTTAGCGGTGTCTTGAATACCGGGTAGGTCAACACTGATATTGTGTGATCCTTGGCGCTGGATGACTGCTTCTGCAACACCTAGCTCGTTGATTCGGTTATTTAGAATTTGAATCGTTTGGTCTAACGTGTAATCGGTTGTTTGTTCAACGGCACGAGGGTCGGTCTCAAAACTGACCAAAGTACTGGATTTAGATTCATATTTGAGCTCAGGCAGTAAGCGGTTGATGGATTTTTGAAGGTTCTTCCATGCGTCACTCTGTGCGAATTCAATAATGAATCGATGATCTTCGGGTTTTTGTATGACTTGGTAGTTTGTGCCAGCTTGATCCAGTTCCATGATTAGGCTTTTAAACTGATTGTTCAGTCGATTGTTTATGGCTGAGGGGACATCGACTTTGAGTAGAAAGTGGACACCGCCTTTCAAATCCAAACCCAGCTTCATTGGTTCAGCACCAACAGCTGTCAGCCATTTAGGCGTTTTTTCTGCGGCATTTAGTGCGACGATGGTGTCCTTGTCAAATGATTTGTCGAGTAGCTGCTTAGCCGTGAGTTGTTCTTCGACAGAATTAAACACTATCTTGACTGTTTGGTTGTCTATTCGGCTAGACTGATAGGGTATCTCAGCTTGCTTTAACAAGTTAGAGGCTTGATTGAGTAGGCTGTCTTTGTTCGATTCTTGGCTCAGTATTTGGATGGCAGGGTCTTCTCCGTAGAAGGTAGGCAAAGCAAATACGATACCAAAAACAAACAATGCGGCCAGCAATACAAAATCTAATGTTGTATACGTTTTTTCTTTCATATTACTTTCTGTAACCTTTGAGTGTTCCTTTGGGTAGTTTCTCCTCGACGGCCGATTTTTTGACAATTAGGCTATTGTGTTGATTGATGGATAGGTACACAACTTCATCAGCGACATGGCTAACTTTGCCCATGATGCCACTGGTTGTCACCACTTCATCACCAGTCGACAGACCATTCAGCATGCTGTTTTTTTCACTCATTTCTTGTTGTTGAGGGCGCAAAACAAGCCAATAGAAAGCCATTGCTAGAGACAGTAGCATGATGATGTTACCGATTGGCAGATCTGGGTTGTCTATTAGCATGTCGCATTCTCCGAATAAGTCACTTCAACAAAATAAACTTTTTTTTATCTCAGCGCAATAACTGTCAGCATTTTTTTTGCATGTCATCTGCAATTTTATCACGTAACAACTCAAGTGTTCCATCTCGTATGGCATCTCGTATGTCACGCATGAGTCGTTGATAGTAATGAAGGTTATGGATAGAATTCAAGCGAAATCCAAGTAATTCCTTACAACGACTTAGGTGGTGTAGGTAACCGCGGGTATAATTCTGACAAGTGTAACAGTCGCAAGATTCATCAATTGGTAAGAGGCTATTTGCATGATGGCTATTGCGTATTCTAACGATGCCTTGACTGGTAAATAAATGCCCATTTCGAGCATTTCTCGTTGGCATCACACAGTCGAACATGTCCACGCCACGTAATGCGCCTTCGACTAAGTCAAGCGGTGTGCCAACGCCCATTAGGTACCGAGGTTTGTCTTGTGGCATTTTAGGGGTTAATTCTGACAGAACCTCATACATCATTTCATTTGGCTCTCCAACAGCTAACCCGCCAATTGCATAGCCAGGAAAATCCATCGCTTGCTGTTCTAACAGAGAAATCTCTCTTAGATCATGATAAACACCCCCTTGGATGATCGCAAATAAGTGGTTTTTACCCCCTTGGTGTGCCTGAAAACTGCGTTTGGCCCACCGAATAGACAGTTCCATGGAGCGTTTGGTGGTTTGATAATCTGCGGGGTATCCCAAACATTGATCAAATACCATGTGTATGTCTGAGTTGAGTTGGTGCTGTATGCCGATGGATGATTCAGGAGTCATGTGAATTTGCTTACCATCAATGGGTGATTTAAATGTCACGCCGTCTTCGCTCATGTCCACTTGTCCACCAAGGCTATACACTTGGAAGCCACCTGAGTCTGTTAAAATAGGGCCATCCCATCGGTTAAATTCGTGTAGGCCGCCATGCGCTTCAATACAGGCCATGCCAGGCCTTAACATTAGATGAAATGTATTGCCTAGAATGATTTTTGTTTGTGTTTGTTTGATCTCTTCATTCGAGAGCGATTTGACGGTGGCTCTGGTGCCACATGGCATGAATGTCGGGGTTTCGATGGTTTGTCCACGAAGTGACAGTGTTCCAAGCCGAGCAAGGCCATGTTGATGTTTGAGCTGGTAAATCTGTTGTGTCATGGGTGTATAAACATCGCATCGCCGTAGCTAAAAAAGTGGTAGTTACAAGCAATGGCTGTTTGATAAGCTTGCTTGATGTGTGTTTCGGTCGAGAATGCTGATACCAGATCCAGTAGGCTTGACTTGGGTAGATGAAAGTTGGTGATAAGAGCATCCACTGCCTGAAATTTAAAACCCGGTTTAATCCATAGGTTAGTGGTGTATTGGCCGGGTTGGTTGGCGTGATTGAGGCACCATGACTCAAGTGCTCGCGTTGTCGTCGTGCCAACAGCAATAATACGCCTACCAGCTTGTTTGGCTTGTTGCCACTGATCAGCGGCCATGGCTGAAATTTCGTAGCGTTCGGTATGCAGTTCGGTCTGGCCTGGTTTGATCGGCTTGTAGGTGCCAGCGCCTATGTGAAGCGTGATGGGAATGATGGGGATATTCTTAGATCTAATGGCTTGCATGAGCGCATGACTGAAGTGTAAGCCAGCTGTTGGGGCGGCTACAGCGCCAGTTTGCTCAGCATAAACTGTTTGGTAACGTTCGGGATCACTCGGGTGGAGTGGTCTTTTAATGTAGGGTGGTAGCGGCGTCTGGCCATATTGATTGATTAAATTAAATAAGTCAGTTGATCCGATTAATTTGAGTTGGCATATTTCACCGCAGCTAATGATTTCTAGCCTGTTGGACTCATCGATAACAATGTGTGTGCCTGGTTTGAGTCGGCTATTGCACTTGAGTAGTGCTGTGAGGGTTGAGGGTCCGACCACTTGTTCAACCATGATTTCTACCGTTGCGCCTGTTTCTTTTCTGCCGTGTAAGCGAGCAGGCATGACTTTTGTGTTGTTGACAAACAAAACATCATTGGTGCTAAGTAGCTGAGTTATTTCGGAAAATTTACCATGCTCAAGCCGGCCTGTAGATTGACACAGCGACATTAATCGAGACTGTGATCGCTCGGTTAACGGTGTCTGTCGAATCAATTGGCTAGGTAAATTAAAATCAAACATGGGCTTTAGTTTACTGAAATAACTAAAGGGTTGTCAATGTTTAATTTTTAAGCTATTATATATAGAGTGATCGTGTTATGCAATGGAATGCAATATGGGAAAGTACTTTATATCTCTGCCCCAAAAAGAAAGACAGTCAAGCGTGGTGTTTGCCACAGCTGACAAATTGATGTTCATCAATCTTAGTCGAAAAGGCAAGCCTGATTTAAATGTTGGTTCAATTAGTGATGATCAACGATCAGGCCGATTGTGTTGGCACCACATTAAATGGGTTGTTGATCCATTTTTCTCTGAAAGTACACTAGAAAATGGAGTGATGCCACGTGATGAGAGCGACCTTAAGCGTCAAGCGATGGCCAATCGAATGGCTTACAATCATGTGTCCTCCTGTAAAATCGACAATCAGAGTTACTTAATATCGTCCTTGTCCAACCAACAGTACGACAATGAAATCAAACAAGCTAAAAGCTATGGATGCCAACCAATTGAGGTGCTAGATGGGCAGATGGTATGGAAGCATTTAGCTGAATTTTACCATTCAGAGTTAGAACAAGCGACTTATATTATCCCTTGCCGTAATACCGTTGTTGTTGCATCTTATGAACACAACAAGCTTACTTTGTTTAAACAGTTTTTGTATGAGCCAGAAGATGGTGAGATTAGAGATTTACTACTAACAGAGGTTATTCCCTACTTACATCACAACCACATAGTTGATAAGCCTGAATCCGTAACGATCATACAATTAGGTGACAAATTTAATCAGACAGTCATCGAAGAAATGAAGCTTGACTTTGATGTTGACAAAATGCAGTTGGTCAAAGAGCAATCGTTTCAAGACTTACTGATCCGTATTTGTGCAACCTTTGTGATTTGTGATACCCAAGTGGCCTATAATAAACGGTTGAAACTACCAGTATTCCCAATGGTGATGTGGTTAATGATTATGGCAGGTATTGCGTTAGTCAAGGTGGCTGATTACGTTGATATTAAGCAACAAGAGCAAGCGATTATTAGCCAAATCAATTCAGCTGGAACGGTTGAGCCAGTCAAGCCAGTTTACAAAGCGTTTATACAGAAAAATGTCAAGCAGTCTTTAGAGATTAATGTGAATGATTTACTGAGCTGGATGACACTGTATATACCGAGTAACATTTGGTTGACCAATATGTATGTCTCACCATTAAAACAAGATTATTTCTTTTCCGGTTATACACGAGAAATGAATGAGCCGTATATTTTACGCAATGGATTGGCGGATCACTTTTCAGTGAATCAAAATTTATTTCAGGTTGATTTCAAGTCGGGTGCTGAATATTTAATCAAGATAAAAGAAAAAAATGAGACGTATACCGGCGCACTTGGAAGAAGTCAAAAAGACATTGAAAGTAAGAAAAAAAGAACCCATGTACTGGCACAATATTTTGAGTTGTCGTTTGGTAATGCATCTAAACGTAACATGACAGAAACATCCAATAGGCGGAGTGGATCTTCGGGTAAAGTGTTGGATAAGTGGTGGTGATATGATTAAGGTGACAACAACGGCTGTTTCAGATTTATTGATTAAATGCATTTGCATCGGGTTGTGTTATGTTACTTTGGATACCATCATTCATCAGCAAGATAATCGATCAAGCTACCAAAGAGAGCTTGATGGCATAACTCAATTACAAAGAAATAATCAAGCCATGCTCAATCGAAATCGTGACACAATCTATCATTTGGCCGATAAAGATTTATTTCGTGTTGAAGAGTTGGAGAGCCTGATTAGAGAGTTCATCGAATCACAAAAGAATTTGGTGATGACAGAAAAAAGTATTGAACAAAACCCGCGTGCTGCAAGACAGTTACTGGTTAATCCAGATAGAAGTATATTTGTCTATGAGGTCAATATTGGTTTTGTGGGGAGTTTTCTAGATTTGAAAATGATTTTGTATCAACTAAGCCAAGTCGACAAGCTAATTATCATGAATGATGTTAAGTTCGATGCGGGTGATTTTCCAGTGAATAGAGCGAGGGTGAGTTTCTATGCGTTTGCCATCTAAGTTAGTGTTGATGATGCTGTGCCTGAGTCCATTGTGTGCTAAAGTATTGCGTGATCCATTTCTACCATTGTTCATTACCAACCCAATCACGGTCGAAGAAAAAACATTTGGTGAAACGTTCATCTATCAGCCGATGAAGTATCTGCTGGACCCCGCTTTAATTATCTGTGTCGAGCCCAAAATGCTTGTCGTCTCTGGTACGACATTAAGAGAAGGTGATTGGATCGATGAGCAATTAAAATTAGTTTATATTGGCTGTGATAGTTACACAGTTAGCTTTGCTGAGCTTGAAATTGTATTGCCTTATGGATCAACAGCATTTAGCCCAGTTTTAGTACCGTCAACAGGTGATGAGAGCAATATTAGTGAGGTCAATGATGAATTTTAGTCGATTGTATGTTTTGAGTTTAGTCTGGTTGGTCTGCTTATTGCAGTCGTGCCAACATTGGTCTTCGGTTGATATGGAAGCGTCATTGCATGAAATCAAAAAAGAGCTGGCCAGTATGTCAAAACACAATCAGGAAATTGTTGATAATCAGATGACAATTCCTGATATTGTCGATGACGCACTCAAGAGTACTTCGATTATCAACTCCGATGAGCAAAAGAAATACAACATTGTTGTTAACAACATGCCGGTGGATGAGTTTTTTTCAAATATATCCAGGCAAACCGGTCGAAATGTTTTACTCGATGAGGAGATCACTGGCACCATCAGTCTATCGTTGAGAGGCGTGACATTACCACAAATCATAGAATCAATATCCGATGTCTATGGTTTCAATTTTATTGATAAAGAGAATGCCATGCTGGTTAAGTCCTCTAAAATAGAAACCCGAATGTTCACACTAGAAGGTATCTCGCTAAACCGTTCAGGTAGTTCACAGTTAAATGTTGAGTCCTCTAATTCACAAGGAGAAAGCGCAAGCTCATCCTCTTCATCTGTCAGCACGTCGTTCGATGTCACCACACTGTGGGATAATATACAGCAAACGTTGGAAGCGATTATTCGGACAGATCAGGATGATTTGGGCATTAAAAATGTCAATGTCAATACACACACTGGAACAATCGTAGTCACCGCTTTACCCAAAGAAATGAAGCAGGTCGAGGCCTACGTCAAAAAGATTCAAACGATGTACAACAAGCAGGTGATTATTGAAACAAGAATTCTTGAAGTTCAGTTGAAAAAGGAATTTGATTCTGGATTAGATCTTAATTTCTCGCACTTTAATCTATCAGATGTTGGTTTGAAATATATCACGAAAAATACCGCCACAAATAATTACACTTACCAAGCATTTTTGAATTATATTTCAAAACAGGGCCGGGTGTCGGTTCTTTCAACACCTAAAGTTGTCACAGTCAACAAACAAAAAGCGATCATTAAAGTCGGGACGGATGAGTTTTATTTAACCGGAACCACGACGGTTGCTAGTAGCACAGATACCACCAGCTCTGATTTGACACTCAAGCCATTTTTTTCAGGCATTAGTTTAGATGTGACGCCTGAAATACAAGAAAACAACGATATTGTGCTCCACATTCACCCCTTCATTAGTTACGTCAGCCAAGAAAGTTATAACTTCACACTGGGTGCAACTGCTTCAGATAATTATTCATTGCGGCTACCCAAATCGCATGTGCGTGAGTCAGATTCAATTATCCGTGCGCATGATGGTCAATTTGTGGTGATTGGTGGTTTGATTGAAAATCGAACCGAAACAATCAGACATCACCTTCCGTTCCAGTCTCAGCTTGGTATCGGGGATAATTACGGAGATCGGTATAGTGACTTATCAACCAATGTTGAATTGGTCATTGTGCTGATACCACGTGTGGTTGAGCCAGGTATGCCCTATGAAATTGACAGCTTGGGTTTGGTTGATCAAATGATAGAGGATCATGCATGATTGATACTGTTACCAAAACGATGAGTCCAAGAGTGGATACAAGCCATGTTATGGCTAGTGTTATGCAGGGCATTGGCATCACATTGGTAACGGGTAAATCTGGATTGGGTAAGAGCATGCTGCTTAAAGATTTATCTCAATACCAGCTATTTCAAGACGCCACATACATCGATTTTTCTCGTTTTGATCGAGGGGGATTGTTAGGGTTGCTAACCAGTCAGTGGTTGGGTGATCAAGTGGGTACTAAGACCATCAGAGAATGCCTACAACAATCCCAAGATAAACGGGTGGTTGTGATTGATGGTGCAACGCATTTTACCACTCAAGATTGGCAGGATGTCGTCGATTTAATTGCATTATCTAGTCAGTGTGGCACCCCGGTTCAATGCGTTGTTGCGGTTGACCATTTACCTGGAGAACTATCGGAGTATAGCAATAAACAGGAAGTGCCACTGGCTCAGTTGTCGGGTAGTCGGTTAGTTGATCATATCCAACAAGAGTTATCACAGAGAGGTCACCAATCACCGGTCTATATGTCACTTTGTTCTGTCGGATTAATTGGATGGTATACCGCTGGATTACCGAGACGAGTCAATCATTTGTTGAGTCAGTGTGTACCACGAGAAAAAACTCAAGTCAGTATCACGACATTGACAGTGCTAATGGCAATGATGACAAACAACAGTGGATTTAATGGTTTCCATATCAACAAAATGATGATCAATACGAGGACATCGTTGCGCGCTCTACCACTTTATGTCTGGTTGATTGGATTTGTGATTGTTCAGTTATACCTGATGGGGGTGACAATCCGACCAGCAACAACCGATTTAGTTGGTCTGCCAGAGATGCGTGATGCTGCTAGCGAGGCATCTGTGTTGCCTGTTAAAAACTTAACCGATGATTTACTCAATCTTGATCATTATTCGGCCAATGATTTTATCTTTGAATCGTCGCAGTCAACGATTAAAGACAGTCTTCAAGATGCGATTGTTAGACAGGAAGCGACGGAAATAGATGCCCTGTTGAAACATTCAACTGAAGATGAGTTTGCCGAGAATTTTGCCATGTTAGAGCCTATCTTAAACAAAGACGTTTCCTGGATTGATGGTGA
>DLBP01000085.1:0-4039 GCA_002480165.1 Proteobacteria bacterium UBA7821
GAAATTGACAGGTAAAGCTAAAAATACAGGTGTAAAGTAAATAATCTATGTGTGTTAATCTGACATTCGCTACCCGGTTTTTACTGCTTTTGTTAGTTGTAGGTGGTAGCGCTCAAGCGGCAGATAATATCACAAATAATTTTTCTTTATTTCATTTTGTCTATGATGCAATCTGTGCGACTGATTCGACTTATACCATGCCCGCAGGTTTAACTGGTGTGTGTAATCTACCTTACACACAGAGAGACGCCTCCATGCTTTTTTTATCAGATATATTTGGTAATGTCGGAGGAGCACTTGCTGGTGGCTCTAATCAATTATTAGGTAGAATGTTCGGTATCTTTAACTCCGGCATTCTAATTTTAGTGTCTCTATTTGCAAGCTATATTATTCTCACAGGTGTCATTAATACAGCTAGAGATGGTACTTTTATGGGGCAGCAGAAAGGAGGGTTCTTCCTGATTTTTAGAACGATTTTAGGTGTCGCTCTAGTCGTCCCCAGAACCAGTGGGTACTGTATTATGCAGATAATAATCATGTACGTCGTTATCACCGGCATTCAATTTGCTAACCTGCTCTGGGGATTTGCAGAGATTTATTATGCATCTAATGGGAATAGCTTATTACCTAGCTCACTGATTTCCTACTCAGAAAGTGATAAGCCAGCTGTTCAGGCGTACAGTGAGTTTTTGAAAACAGAAATTAATACCGAAAAAAATAGACTTGCTTTATCTAAATCAATCGCAAATCTGTTTGGCTCAGCTATTTGCCAACAGTACTATTACTACGTAAGCATTGAAAATGGTGTCCTACCAGCGGTTCCATTCAAAATCGGTGGAAATAGCTTTACCGATAAGATTACCACTTGGTATCCAACATTAAGTACCAACCTAAAGAA
The DNA here is from genome assembly GCA_002480165.1 of Proteobacteria bacterium UBA7821. Taxonomy (GTDB): domain Bacteria; phylum Pseudomonadota; class Gammaproteobacteria; order Comchoanobacterales; family Comchoanobacteraceae; genus UBA6594. The sequence goes on from DLBP01000085.1 coordinate 899, forward strand.
TAACCCTTTCCTCGAAGTACTGGATTTTTACCATTCGGGCAATGATAGCTGTGGCACCTACTTCCTAGGTAATATTAAAGAATTCCCAGACAATTCAGATATTAAAGAACAAGTCGAAACTTCAACTTATCAACGTGATGTATCAGATCAGCGAGCAAGCTTAACATACGGCACTAGTAAAAAGTTATTATCCGATATATACACAGCGTTACTAGGGGCACTTGTTATGATTGGTACTGATACACATAATGTAACAAATAGCTATTCATCAGCTGGTGTTTGCAACTCAAGCAATCCAATCAACTGTTACACAGAACTTTTAAAGAGTTGTTTTACATCAGAATCCAATACGGAGATGTGTGTGGCTTTGATGGCCAGATTAGATAGACAAGTACCAATAATGTTTGCAACTGCATTCGCTCAGACTGAGTCATTCGTAGAAGCATACAATAATCTTTATGCTAACCAATCAGTCAATGATAGCCCAGTGATTATTTCAGGTGGATGGGCTCTCGCAGGCTCTCTTTTCTCGTTTGGTGAGGATACGGTCTCGTCAAATAATGGCTCTTTCGCGATTCCAAAAGCTTACATCAATCCAGAAAATATTAGTGCTGGCCAGGATGTTACTATGCATGAGGGGCACCCAATTGCCAAATTCAACACTTGGCGCAGTAGCAGTGCCAGTGAGGTTTGGTACACAAGTTTAGAGAGCATAACTGATCCTTCGCTAAGTGCCGATACAGCCTGTCCAGATCCTGTGAATCTGAATGGGAGATATTATCTATACGGAACCTTAGAGAAATACTTTTATTGTCATCTGACCGATTTCTTTACGGTTCGTTCTTTTTCTGAAGAATTGGATCTTCCTACGGATGGTAGCAAAATGGGTGATTTGTATACCGGTTTACTTGGAAGTACCGGTGGTGGCTTGGGTGTCTTTGAGAATACACAGGAGTTGAAAGATGAGAATTTGTCGAGTTATATTAATTTCCAATCGTTTATGGCTTGGGTACCTTTTAATTTTTTTACTCAATTAGATGGATTTGAGTATGGACCAATCAAGACATTGACTACGCGTTGGCAGAATTACCAAAAATTTATTTTAAATAGCTGGTTTATTCATTTCTCTCAAGCCACGACCAATGCTCGTTCTGCAGACATCAACATTATGGATAATCCTTTTCAAGCTATTCAGCAGTTTGGTGTCAAGCTGATAGCGGGTGGCATAAGCTTTATTGTATATGGTGTTAATGATATCGTTGTAAACTTTGTTAAGACCTTTAGCGTGTTTAAGAGTCTGATGATGACTTATTTTTTCTTCATGATGACGGGGGAGCTGTTTCAGTTTATAATACACACTGTAATGGTGGCGGTGGTTGGGCCTGAGGTAGGCCCATTTTCAGTGGGAATGATGCTACAGTGGTTGGCTATGCCACCTATTATTGGGCCATTAATACGAATCATTCTTCATGTTACTCTGTTTATTGTGGCGGCTATACCCAAGGTGTTAACAGCATTCGCTCCAACGATACTACCCGTGTTAAGTAGCTACTATCACATATTATTGTTTCAGAAAACGCTGTATGTGCCACTTTTTTCTGCGGCTGTTGCGCCTTTTTTGTTGATTGGTGCATTGTTTGCGATTTATGTACCATTACTGCCTATGCTAATTTATTCTCTGACTTTTGTTAATTGGGTTATTTGTGTATTTGAGTTGATGATAGCAGCGCCTTTGGTCGCTCTCGGTATCGCCTATCCGACAGGGCATGATTTGCTTGGTTCTTCCTCAAAGATGATGACTTTACTGATAACCGCTTTAATTCGGCCGCCGGCTATTGTTATTGGATATATAATGGCTATTATTTTGGCTTTTATTGGTATCCTATTTTTCTCATATTTAACGTCAGCTGTAATACTGGAGACACTCTCGGCCTTTAGTGTGTTTAGTGTGGACACAACAGGCGCAACGGTAGCCTCAGACTTGCAATCACTATCAGCTGTTCAACAAATATCATTGATGGCGATACTATTGCTATATTGCTACATTCTCTTGACTGTTTTAAGTGCCTGCTTCAGCTATATCTATCTATTGCCCTATACGATTACCAGATGGTTAGATCCATCGTCTGCTGAAGGTAATCAGGCTGAAGCTGAGGAGATTCAGGATATTATGGGAAGCTTTACATCACTGATTGGTAGGGCGACTGATGCTGGTGGGCAATATATGAGTTCTTCAGAATTTCAAATGGATCCAACAGCTTCATCTCACAAGTTGCAACAAGCAGGTAAAGCTGGTAGTGGTAAGAAAACAAGTGGTGCTGATGAAGATAAACTACTCAGCGGTTAGGTAATGATAGACGGAGTTAAGATGAGAAATATGTTTGTAACTATGAGTGATGTGGCGATAGACTTAGATTGTATTGATTTTCAACATCTAAGTGAACAAATTAACACGCTACCTGACCACATCAAAATTTGGTTAGAGAATAGTAACCCAACTGGGTTGAATCCTCGTAAGTGTTACGCTGTCTATGATCCAAAGGGCCAGCTAGTTCGAGTTGTTTATGTCTATGACTCTAATGATAAGTTTTGGGCATGTGCCAGTTTATTTGATCAGATACCCGCTGACTATGTCTACCGATTACCGACGAATCTCTCACAAGAAGTTCAGGTTGATTTAATGATAACCTGGGCAATGGCAGCTTATTCGTTTAGAACCTACAAGACCACAGAAGTCGAAAGCCAGCCACGTTTAAGTCTTGATCTCAATCAGCAAACACTCTACCAGCAGGCAGCAGAGCCCTTGATTGAGTCGATTTATTTAACTAGAAACTTAATCAATATGCCTTGTGAAGAGTTAACTCCCAGTCAATTGGCACGCCACAGCCAACATCTGGCTGACGAAATGGGGGCTCGTTGCGAGATTGTTAGTGATATCGAGACGATTCGAACAGATTTTCCCTTAGTGCATGCTGTTGGTCGAGCGTCTAAAAATCAGCCACAGGTAATTAAAATAACCTGGGGGGATCCGAGTCATTATAAACTGGGCTTGGTAGGCAAGGGGGTTTGCTACGATACAGGTGGCCTAAATCTTAAGCCAGGTCAGTCTATGCTGGGCATGAAAAAGGATATGGGCGGCGC
>DLBP01000085.1:4332-4766 GCA_002480165.1 Proteobacteria bacterium UBA7821
AAAAAGGATATGGGCGGCGCTGCACTGGTTCTCGGTATTGCTTATCTAATTATGAAACAGAAGCTGCCTATCTACCTACAAGTGGTCATACCTGCGGTTGAGAACTCATTGGGATCAGAGTCATACCGACCTGGTGATGTGTTCTACTCAAGAAAGGGTTTGTCCGTCCATATTGGTAACACTGACGCAGAAGGGCGTTTAATACTTGCTGACGCTTTGTCACTAATTCAGGATGATGGGCCACTGGATTTATTAGTTGATTTTGCAACTTTGACTGGAGCACAGCGAGTTGCATTAGGGCCTGATATTCCTGGTTTCTTCTCGACTGATTCACAAATCTCTCAGCAACTAATGAAGAGTAGTGAGACAACGGTTGACCCTGTTTGGGAGTTGCCATTGTATACCGGTTATAAAGATTATTTAAAGCATGATAT
>DLBP01000080.1 GCA_002480165.1 Proteobacteria bacterium UBA7821
AGGCATATATGGATCAACATTTTTTATGTTAACTGGTTTTCATGGTTTCCACGTAACAATTGGAACGATAATGCTATTAGTTATTCTGGCTAGATGTATATATGGCCACTTCAATCCAAAAAATCATTTTGCTTTTGAGGCCGTTGCTTGGTATTGGCACATGGTGGATGTTGTCTGGTTATTGTTGTTTATTTTTGTTTATTGCATCTGACCGTTGGGTGAACTGGCTGATTCACTCACCAAAATCCTGTATTTTTGCCTTTAAGAGAACGTCTGTTTAAATGTATCCAATGCGGCTTGTCTCGAGGCTTTTAGGTCAATGCATGGGTATGGGTAGTCTTCTCCAAGTACAATATTCGCTTGGCTTAAGGTGGTCTTGTCGGCAAGCCATGGAGCAAAGCAGTGAGGTGGGTCCAGAGCTTTTAGCTCGGGAACAAAGGTTTTGATGAACTCACCGTTTGGATCGAATTTCTCTGATTGGCTGATGGGGTTAAAGATACGAAAATACGGTGCAGCGTCAGCACCACAACCTGCAATCCACTGCCAACCAGCTGCATTATTAGCTAAATCAGCATCAAATAGGCAGTCCCAGAACCAATCGAATCCTTCTCTCCAATCGATCAGACAGTTTTTGACTAAAAAAGAGCCAACAACCATTCTTAATCGATTGTGCATGAAGCCGGTTTGCCACAATTGTCTCATACCCGCATCGACTAATGGGATGCCTGTGTTTCCTCTTTGCCACAGAGCCAGTAGCTCTGGATTTGTTTTCCATGCCAATCGATCAAATTTTTTCTGGATGTTCTCGCGGTCTAGTTGTTGATTGTGAAAAAGTAGGTTGTATGAAAATTCTCGCCAGCCAATTTCACTCAGAAAGTGATCCGTGTCTTTATCTTGTGGTAATGCTTGAACAGCATGCCAAATCTGATGAGGGGATATTTCTCCAAAATGTAGATGAGGCGATAGCTTAGAATGATGGGGTAAGTTGGGATAATCTCTTAATTTCTTGTAGCCAGTTAGCCCGTGTTCTAGCCAGTCATCGAGTTTTTTTTGTGCCGATTCCGCACCTATCTCCCAATGTGATAATGTCTTGCTTTGCCATCGGTCTTGTTCGATTAGGTTGAGCGAAGAGACCGATGCGTTCTCCAAACCTGCTGAAAGATAATCGATAGACTTGATCGGGCTAACCAAGGCTCTGGGTGATTGTGGTAGGCACCCTTTTCGAAAAAAAGGGGTGAACACTTTATAAGGCTCCTGGTTGTCTTTTTTGACAGTCCATGGCTCCCATAACAGTGATCCGTTGAAACTGTGCGCCGTGATGCCGATTGTAGTGAGCTTTGATTTGAGTGCTTCATCTCGAGCCATCCGCCAAGGCTCATAACAGCGGTTCCAATAGATAGACTGGATGTTGTAGCGTTCAATGATGGTCTTTAGTGGCGGTTGTGTGATCAGCGTCCATGGGTCACCTGTTAGGCAAAGAATCTTGTGCCCCATTTGGGCTTCTAACGCAATGAGGGCGTGGTGTAACCAGGCTTTGCTTGCGCTACCCATAGCTGGTGATTGGTTGACGTTGTCATAGATGTATATCGGTAAAACAGTTTTTTGATCAGATGAGGCACTTGCCAAAGCTGGATTATCCTCAACTCTTAAATCTTGTCTTAACCAATAAATTACGTACATGCACAATAAATAACAGATTATTTATCGATTGGAAACAATCCGTTGATGTTTATGCTGATTATTTTTATATTCTCTTGTAAATGTTAGATAAATTCTTGTTATCGTATTGTGTGGCATAGGTTTGTCAGCGTTTTGGCTAGTAATGCGCTGCTGGTGTATGATGATTCAACGGTTGCTCCCAAACACCAGTCGCCACAGGCCGCTAATTGAGTCTGCTGATCCAAAATGAATGGCTGATTGGCTGTGTCTTTTGTTTGAGCTAGTCTCCAGGTATGTGGTGTGATACCAATGGGTGACTGTGGTTCAAAACCCAGTAAACTGGGTAGGGCCGAGATGACTGACTGGCAGAAAGTTTCTATTGAGACTCGACTGGGTAAATCTAGTGCGGAATGAACAACACAAGTTGTTGGGCCCGATCGTTTGGGTTTTTGGCTATTGGTAATGGCTGTATGAATTAAGTCATTACAGGGTTTAACCCATGGTTTATCAATCACTAAGTTATCCCCATAATTTAACATGGCGGTGTATTGTGAATAGCTGCTTAAATCAGGTATGCTGCAGTGGGGAGATAATAAGGCTCTCGTTTGTTCCGCCGGGGCGGTACAAATAACCCAATCGTAGTGTGACGCACTCTGTGGCGTTTGCACAACCCATTGATTGTTTGAGCGTTTGAGTTGGGTGACGGTTTGGTTGAGTAATACATTCAGTCCAACGCTGAGTTGTTTACAGAAACTAGACATCGATGGTACCGCAACTTGTTGATTGTTATGCCATAAAACTAGAGCGTCTTCGGTGAGACTTTCTCGTAGAAACGTTTTGAATGAAAGCGATGTGACCTCGAAAAAAGGACAGCCATGATCAAAATGGACGTCGTCCATTCGTCTAGTTGACATTCGCCCACCAACCCCTCTAGATTTTTCGTAGATTGTGATGTCGGCAATGCCAGTTAGTTTATTGGCGAGTGTTAGGCCTGCAACACCAGCGCCGATGATGGCTATTTTAGTCATTGATTGAGTGTCCACAGTAGTACCACAATGACTGGCGTTGTTGCCATGATCCTCACCATTAGATAGCGTTTGTTGAGTTGGCGGTGACGAAATAAGTAAATGTCGACACAAAGGAGGTAGGCTAAGATCGGTATAATGGGCATGAGTTCCATCGAATGAGTGATGCTTTGGCTAATCCAGATCGCAAGCACAGAGACAATGCTAGATGCGGCTAATCGCCATTGATATGGGTCTTTTAAGGAGAGTGACTGCCCCCAGTGTGTGCCACATAAGAACACGGTGATGATCGTTGCATAGTGTCGTAAGGATTCATCATGAGGCAGTTGCAACAGTGCCAAAAAGGGTAGGATCCCCAAAAGGGTTGCTGCTAGGTGAAATGGATGAATCCGTTGCATGCTACTAACGTTAACACGTAAATGTAAGATGGCCAAATTGTTTTGCCAGCGATTGACAATTGGTTTCTCTTTGTTATATTGATCAATATGATAGATGATTTAACATTACTGTTATCTAGGATCCAATTTGCAATCAGCATCGGTTTCCATGGCATATACCCAACTCTAAATATAGGTATGGCCTGTTTTATTTTGATCATGGAATCACTATGGGTCAAGACAAACGACATCGTCTACCTACAAATATGCCAATTTTGGAACAAAATCTTTGCGTTAACATTCGGTGTTGGCGTTGTATCAGGGATTGTTCTGGCTTATCAGCTGGGTACCAATTTTGGGCCATTCATCGCCTATGCTGGTGAGGTGATCGGCCCGTTATTCGCCAATGAAACACTCACAGCCTTTTTTTTAGAGGCTGGTTTTCTCGGGATTATGTTATTTGGTTGGAAGCGTGTTGGCCGATCACTCCATTTATTTTCAACCGCAATGGTTTGTTTCGGAACGATATTATCAGCCTTTTGGATCATGTCGGCCAATTCGTGGATGCAGACTCCTGTCAGCTACACTCTCGATGTCGATCATCTGGTACCGATTAGTTACGCTGAGATTATATTCAACCCGTCCTTTTTGACTCGCTTCACTCACATGTTATTCTCGGCATGGCTGACAGCCTGTTTCTTTATACTCGGCATTTCTTGTTACTACATTCACCAGGGCATTGCAACAGACAAAGCCAAGTTGACACTCAAGTTTTCTCTCATCGCCGCTTTGATTTTAGCACCAATGCAACTCATGGTGGGGGATGCAGTTGGCTTGATCGTCCATCAGTACCAGCCCATGAAGACCGCGGCTATGGAGGCTAATTGGCGAACACAATCCGGTGTTCCACTGGTCTTGTTTGCGCTGCCTGACCAGACCAATCAAGTCAACCACTACGAGATTTCTATTCCAAAGTTAGCCAGCTTTATCAATACACACGATTGGGATGGTGAGCTTGAAGGGCTCGATCAGGTTGCCATCGCTGATCAGCCGAATGTCTTTGTTATTTTTTGGACGTTTAGAATTATGGTTGGCTTGGGTCTGTGTTTCATTGCTGTGCCAGTTCTAGGTCTTTGTCTGGGTAGGCGCATATACAATAAACACTGGTTTCAATGGATTGGTATGCTAATGACTCCGATGGGCCTGGTGGCAACCACTTGTGGTTGGATGACAGCAGAGGTTGGCCGACAACCATGGATTATTTACAACGTCATGCGTACCAGAGACGGAGCGTCATTGATACCAGTGGAATCCGTTACTGTCTCATTAACGGTTCTTGTAATCGTCTACAGTATCGTGTTGTCTTGTTATATGTACTATTTATTCAAGGTGATACAAACTGGGCCAATGGATTTGGATAACTTGAAGCATACAGTGGGTTATCTGTTGAACAAGCCCGTTGTTGAGGATCCCAATTTATGATAGATCAACTGGTTGTTTTGACTGCAATTGGGCTATTGGGCCTGGCTATTTTTCTCTACGTATTAATGGATGGTTATTCACTTGGGATTGGTATTTTATTTCCTTTCATCGAAAACCCAGAACATAAGGATTTAATGATTAACAGTGTCACCCCACTGTGGGATGGTAATCAAACTTGGCTGGTATTTGGTGCAGCGATGCTGTATGCCTGCTTTCCGAAAGCCTACTCCAGTCTGCTGACTATGTTATACTCGCCTATTTTATTAATGCTGATCGCATTGGTTTTTAGAGGGATTACATTCGAATTTAAACACAAAGAGAAAAAATTTCCAAAAATATGGGACTGGACCTTCTTTTCTTCAACTTTTTTTGCAGCATTTGCTCAAGGACTGATATTGGGTGCCTTCATTACAGGTCACCAGGTTTTCTCTCTAGATGGTCAGGGTGCTAGACTGGTTTGGCTGACACCATTTTCTGTCATTACCGCTATTTCGGTTGTCTGTGGTTATGCTTTATTGGGAACAGGCTGGCTCATTTATAAGACAGAAGGTGAGTTGCAACAAAAAATGCGCGTGTTGTCAAAACATTTTTTAGTTGCGGTCACTCTGGCGATGATCGTTGTCAGTATTTATACACCACTTTCTCATCCAGATATTGCTGTGCGCTGGTTTTCATGGCCAAACATCGCCTTGTTATCACCTCTGCCAACGATGACGGCCGTCGCGATTGTCTACTTGTGGCATTTGTTGTCAGGTGATGATGAGAATCGTGTCTTCTTTGTCATTATGTTCATCTTTCTCTGTGGCTTTATCGGTCTAGCAGTCGGTTTGTGGCCATACATTATACCAAGGACGATGACCTTTTTTGAGGCGGCCGCTGCGCCAAGAACGATTCGGTTCGTTTTGCAGTTTGCGATGGTGTCTTTTCCATTGTTGCTTGCTTATACGTTTCACGCATATTATGTTTTTAGAGGTAAAGTGAAGCTTGAAGATGGTTATGATTAAACAATTGTTTTGGTTCGTGGCCTTATATGCCATGGGTGTGTCATCGATTGCATGTCTAGCTTACTTCATGCGTTGGCTGATACACTGACTGCCAATTGGATCACGCCTAATCTTTGGCGTCAGCAGTGATTGATGCTGTTGATACTTTGTCTGCGTTGGCAAGGTCTGCGTCGTTATACTTGTTGTCACCCTTGTTTCCAGGAAAGAGGAAAGCAATGTGAAGCAGAATTGCACCAAAAGAGTTCGGGATTAAGCCAAGCAAACACCACCAGCCCCTGAAATTCATGTCATGAAGACGTCTGATCGAAACGGCTAAATATGGCACCAATATCGTGATTTGAACCAGAATCATTAGTTTATCGCCTGTTGCGAAATACAGGTCTAGTTTTTCCGCAGACAGTGCCAAACTACTGCACAAAAGAAAGAATGTCCAGAACTCAGCGCGATCTGACCGACCGCTAAATTCACCGAAACGCCAAATAGCATCAAATTTAAGCATGACTTATCCTGAAACAATATCAACAGCTTACTAAAAAAAGTTCATGCGCGCAAATTAATTTTAGTTTGCCCCTTAAATTAACAAGCGTATCGTGATAGACTTTATCTATGTTTAAGACTTTTTACTGCTCTCGACAGTGGGCCTTGTGGGCTTATGGAGGCGGGTTGTTCCTGCTGATTAGCATTTGGTTGCAAGTCAGTATTACGGTTTATTTTAATGCTTGGTATGCTGATTTTTACAATTTACTTCAGCAAGCCGACACGATTGATTCCTATGCTGACGGCATGGCTAAATTCACCAGGCAGTTGATTGGTTTCGAGTATCTAACTAATGGTTTTCGTGGTCAACCAAGTTTTTCATTGCTGGCTTTCCCTTATATCATTGTGAGCTCATTTTCTGCTTGGTTTTCTAGGTTGTATGTGCTCCGCTGGCGAGAGGCAATGACATTTGGTTACGTGGCTAAGTGGCGTCATGTCGAGCAAGATATTGAGGGCTCATCACAACGAATTCAGGAAGATTGCGCCCGATTTGCCGTTATTGTTCAGTCAGTGGGCGCGCAAGTCGTTCGAGCCATCATGACTTTATTTGCCTTCACACCAATTCTATGGGGACTGAGCGAATACGTGATGGTGCCTTTTTTAGCCGGTGTGTCGGGTAGTTTGGTTTGGGCCAGTTTACTACTGTCTATGGGTGGTTTATTGATTTCATGGTTTGTTGGTATCAAGCTTCCAGGGCTTGAGTATAACAACCAAAAAGTTGAGGCTGCTTTTCGTAAAGAGTTGGTTTATGCCGAAGATGATAAAAAGAACTATGGCGCTGTGACTACGATAGCAGAGTTGTTTTGTGGCGTAAGACTTAATCATCAACGTTTGTATTTGCATTACACTTACTTTGATCTGTGGTTAAGCAGCTACAGTCAATTTATGATTATTTTCCCTTACTTACTGATGGGGCCAAGTTTGTTTTCAGGGGTTGTTATGTTAGGAACACTCGTTCAGGTAGCCAATGCATTTGATAGGGTCCACGGCTCTTTTTCACTTTTTTTAGATAATTGGGTGGTGATCACAGAACTGCGATCCATTATTAAACGACTGAGTGAGTTTCAGAGAAATATTGGTCATTATGACAGTCAAGTACTATAAACTGATTTGCTATGTTCCGACATCACACATTGAGTTAGTGAAAAAAGCACTTTTTTCAGTCGGATGTGGTCGTGTTGGAGACTACAGTCATTGCGGCTGGACAGCACAGGGTGTTGGGCAGTTTATACCAAACACTGTGGCTACTCCCTTTATCGGACAGGCCGGTGATGTGTCTTATGTTGATGAGCTTCGTTTTGAAACTCTAGTTCGGGCCAATTGTATCAGGCAGGCTGTAGCTGCCTTAGTAGATGCCCACCCCTACGAGGAACCAGCTTACGACATTGTTGCATTGGTTACGTTGGAGGAGCTGCCTTGATTAAAATTAAAAATATCATAAAAATAGTTGGTCAGATCATGGTTATTTTTAACATGACTTTGTTGGCACCATTGTTGGTGAGTTTACTCTATCAGGATGGTCACGCTGCTGTTTATGTCTATAGCTTTTTTTGCAACATGGCCTTAGCCTCTGTCGGTATTTTATATGGTTATCATTCAAACAATGAGTTGAGGCATACCGATGCTTTTTTACTGGTGTCCTTATGCTGGGTTTCACTGATTATTATCGCCACCACCCCATTTTTATTCAGTGCCTATGTGCCGTCAGCTGTTGATGCGTTATTCGAAGCAACCTCAGGCATCACCACGACCGGTGTTGAGGTGATAGAGAACTTGTCTTTATTGCCAAAGTCATTGTTATTTTATCACCAAATGCTACAGTTTATTGGTGGGCTGGGTGTGATTATCCTAGCGCTGGCTATCATGCCAATGATTGGTATGGGAGGGCTACAGGTTTATCGTGCAGAGATAACGGGTTCCGATAAAGACAATAAGTTGGCGCCGCGATTGAAAGAGACCGCGAAATCACTTTGGGGTATTTATTTGTCTCTGACAGTGTTGTGTATCTTATCTTTTCGCTTGGCCGGAATGGATTGGTTTAATGCCGTTTGTGAAACATTTGGTGCTGTGTCGACGGGTGGGTTTTCCATTCACAATGATAGCTTCGCTTATCACGATTCCTATCTAATTGGTACCATAGCCGCTGTCTTTATGCTCGCTAGCTCAATTGGTTTTCATTGTCATTTCCAGTGGTATAAAACATTCAAGTTGAGCGCTTATTCACACAATGTTGAAGTTAAATATTTTCTAGTCAGTTTGATACTATTTATATTGACTGTCAGTTTTGTTTTGTATACGAATGCCTTTTATTCGACTTGGTATGATTGCCTGTATCATGGCGCCTTTAATGTGATCTCTATGATGACGACAACCGGTTTATCAACAGCTGATTTTTCAATATGGCCAACGTTTCTACCCGTTTTTATTTTATTAACAGCCATACTGGGAGGGTGTTCTGGTTCGACAACAGGTGGAATGAAATTTACCCGAGTGATTTACGTCTACCAAGAAATTAAAAGAACACTGTATCAATTAATACACCCTCGGGCGGTGATAGCACTCAAGTTTGGCCACGTTGTCATTCATGCCGAGATGTCTAGGCAGATACGGGGTTACATTTTTATATTTGTGTTATCACTGATGCTGTGTGTTTTACTCTTAATGGCATGTCACATGGATTTCTATACGGCTTTTGCCGCTGCGGTCGCTTGTATATCGTGTGCGGGGGATAGTGTGGCATCGGTGTCAAATGGCTACGCACACCTATCAGATATTCAGAAGATGATTTTAGTCGTTGCCATGTTGATTGGACGAATAGAAATTTTATCCATATTGGTTATTTTTCTACCTGAGTTTTGGAGAAGTTGATATGGTTAAACTGTGTCTAGTGGATGGCTCTTCCTATCTCTATCGGGCTTTTCATGCATTACCGCCGTTGACGAATCATGAAGGTAAACCAACTGGTGCTATTTATGGCGTGATTAATATGCTAAAGCAGTTAGTCAAAGATGAACAGCCTGATTTCTTTGCTGTGGTGTTTGATCCGAAAGGCAACACGTTTAGGCATGAGTTATATCCTGACTATAAGGCTAATCGAACAAGTATGCCAGATGATCTGGTTGTTCAAATTAAACCACTGCACCAATTAATTCAAGCATTGGGCTACCCAATGATTTGTCTAGATGGCTATGAGGCGGATGATGTGATCGGTTCGTTAGCCACACACGCTGGTAGCTTGGGTATTGAGGTCTTAATTTCAACATCAGATAAGGACCTGGCACAGTTGGTAACCAACAACATAGAACTGATTAATACGATGACGAAAAAGCGTCTTGATCCTCAGGGTGTTATGGATAAATTTGGTGTGCAGCCCGAACGGATAGTTGATTACCTATCTCTCTGTGGTGATGCTTCCGACAACATACCAGGTATTCCAGGTTGTGGTCCCAAAACAGCGGTTAAGTGGCTAAATAGCTATGGCTCAGTTGACGGGATAGTGGCTCATGCTGATGAGATTGGTGGTAAAATCGGCGAGCGTCTACGAGACAATCTAGCTCAGTTGCCCTTATACATGCGCTTAGTGACGATTAAAACAGATATTGCTGATTTGCCATTAATTGAGTCAATGCTAATCGGTCAGACAGACGATCAGACCTTGGTAGCGCTGTATGATCAGCTTAACTTTAAACGTTGGCTGGTAGAAGCAAGTAGCGCAATGACCCAAGAGACATACTCATATCAAGTCATTGATGATGTCGCTCAGTTGCAGACAGTGGTTGAGCAGATCAGAGAAAAAAAATACTTCAGTCTTGATACCGAAACGACCGGTTTGAGTATCATCGATGATGAATTGGTGGGGCTAGCACTTGCTTACGACAGTCAGTCCTTTTATATACCAGTTGCACATACAAGACTGAAGTCTGATGAAAAACAGATTGCTTTGCAGGATTTGTTAGCTGTGATAACACTTTTATTAAGTGATGACAGTCTGGTGATGATTGGACAAAACATCAAGTATGATCTGGGTATTTTGTCTCGTTATGGTATTGGCTATCGTTGTCAGATTATTGACACGATGTTAATGTCTTATGTTTATCACTCAACATCGGGCCGCCATGATTTAGAAAGTTTGGCGAGACATTACCTCAACAGAGAGATGATTTCGTATGATGCGGTGACTAAAAAGAAAAACAAACGAATACCTTGGCCTGAGGTAGATATTAGCGCTGCAGCTGAATATTCGGCCGAGGATGCCAGAGTGACTTATGATGTGTATGCGTATTTTGATAAGGCCATGTCAAGACAAGATCACAGTGTGTTTGATACCATTGATATGCCATTGGTTCCAGTGCTATTGAACATTGAGAAAGCCGGTGTTTTGGTCGATACGTCTCTACTTGAACGTCAGAATGCCAGCGTTACTGATGAGTTAGAGCAACTGGCGGATCATATTTTTGAACAAACAGGGGAGACGTTCAATTTGAATAGTCCCAAGCAATTGCAAGTTATTTTATATGATAAACTTGGTTTGCCTGTGATTCAAAAAACACCTTCCGGTCAGCCATCAACCAGTGAAACGGTTCTACAAACCCTGGCTGAGGATTTTTCTGTGCCAGATCGTATCTTGCGTTATCGATCACTAGCTAAGCTAAAAACAACATATTTAGAGGCTTTACCCAAGCAGGTGAACCAGACAACGGGTCGCATACACTGTCACTATAATCAGGCTGTTACCGCAACAGGGCGACTGTCATCATCCAACCCTAACTTACAAAATATACCCATTAAAACCGATTTGGGTCGAGCGGTTCGCCATGCCTTTATTGCGAAGCCGGGTTATCAAATTATTGCTGCTGATTATTCACAAATCGAGCTTAGAATTATGGCTCATCTGTCGGCTGATCAAAAATTGTGTGAATCGTTTCACAGTCATCAAGACATCCATGCGATAACCGCATCCGAATTATTTTCAACAGACATTGAAGCAGTGACTTTTGAGCAGAGGCGTGTTGCCAAAACAATCAACTTTGGCCTCATTTATGGCATGTCTGCTTTTGGTTTATCGAAGTCACTTCGAATCGAACGTCATCTAGCCAATAGTTATATCAATCGTTATTTTGAGCGTTATCCCGGTGTCTATGAATACATGGATCAAGTTCGAAGGTTTGCAAATGAACATGGTTACGTTGAGACTATTTATGGCAGGAAATTATATTTAAATGGGATTCAGAGTGCCAAGCATCAACAAAGACAGGCACTTGAGCGTCAGGCTATTAACGCACCGATGCAAGGGAGTGCATCAGATATCATTAAGCGCTCAATGGTTGTGATTGATCAAGCCATATCAGAACATAAATGGCCTCTGACAATGATTATGCAAGTACACGATGAACTGGTATTTGAGGTTGAGGCGCATGCTGCTCATGATATGTTAGAGCAGATTCAAATGATGATGAAAAATCATGCTGAATTATCCATTCCTTTAATAGTGAATGCCAAAGTGGCTAATAATTGGGGTGAAGCACATTGAGTGGATCGATGGCCTTGATCTTATCTTTGTTTGGTGTTAGCTTATTTATAATAAATGATGAGTGGTAATATGAGAATAAGTAATATGATGATTGATTCATATGTTAGAGAAGTCTTTGGAAGGCCTGAATCGTCTTTTTCGTTTGAGTGTTTAGATCCGCCTCTCAGGGTTGATTGTGATGGTTGTGTGGATAAGAGTCGTCAGAGTAACATTGAGGATTTAAGGTCGGCTGTCGTTATTTCGAAAGATGCAACTTCATCTGAATGCGAATTTGAGGTTAAAGCACTGGATTGCCAGGCTCAGAGAGTGACCGTGCAGGAGTTTATAAAACACATCAATCTCTATGTGCCAGAATGGTGTGTTAGTTTTGCCAGTTTTGATGATAATCTAACCATACAAGTCTCAGAAAGTGTTCTCTTTGAATATGATGTTAATCAAAATATCGTACTCAATGCAACTCACCCTGATCCTTCTTTATATGTGATGATTTTACCCGATGGTGAGGTCTGTTGGGGGAGTAACATTAGATTAAATTCTGGAGAAAAGATTTGTCTAGGAGCTATTAAGTTGCAGGATAATTCGTCTGATGATAGCTCGTCATGCGTGTATACAGTACAGACCGGTTCCTATCTAAATAATCAAGATTACCATCTGATTCGTATACCACTAGAGCAGGTGATGATACAGCATCAGCCTAGACGAGATTCGAGCCAATCTAAAAATAGCTTGTTTCCCTGTCAGCGTGGTTTTTACGAAAGGGATGTCAGTAATCAGGTTGTACAGCCACATCAATTGGAGATCTGTTTAAATCAGCCCGTCGAGGTTAAGCGAATTACTCCAAATTTAGTCGAAGACATGACAGATCTACAAGATAAACTTTCGAGTTTTATTGATGGTGCTCACACAAGAATTCTAGGATGAGATCAGGGTGCTTTAATTTTTGAAAGTATTGACGATAATGACTCCAATAGTGATTAACACGAGCCCTAACGCTACCCGCCAATTTAATGTTTGTCTATAGATGACAGCACTCAAAATAGATACCATAAAGATTCCCGTACCAGACCAGGTTGAGTAAATGATGGCTAATGGTAACTTTTGAGAGACGAGTGCCAATAGATAAATGGACGAAGTGTATGCAGCTAATATGGATAGGCTGGGTAAGATTCTAGTCATATTTTGAGAGACCGGCAGCAGTAGTGTTCCGGTGACTTCTAATAAGATTGCTAAAGCTAATGTTAGATAGGCTTTTTCCATTTTGCCTCCTGTTGGATGTCATCACTGATGACAACTTGCTACTCATTATAACAAAAGATTCATCACTAACCCACGATTTTTCTTGTCAAATAGACGGTTTCATTGTTTTGGCTAAGCTGTATTTTTCATGGTTGTAACAGTCACTACAAGTTCAATTCATGTGTGGTTCAATTTTGATGACTAGAACGACACCAGGCATGAGCCTATGGATGGGCTAGCTATTCGACAGTGACGCATTTGGCTAAATTACGAGGTTGATCAATATGGCAGCCTCGAGCCAGTGCTGTCTCGTAGGCCAGTAATTGGAGCGCAACAGCAGCAATGAATGGTAGTAAATCATTTTGACAACTCGGGATTCTAATTGTGTTGACCAGTGCATTGTTTTCAAAGGGGTCCGTGTGGGTATTGGTATAGATAAAGACCGGGCCGTTTCTCGCAATAATTTCGTTGATATTGCTGATCATTTTATCGTAAAGATGATCCTTGGCTAATAACGCAATGGTTACCACATTAGCGTCAATCAGTGCTAATGGTCCATGTTTGAGCTCACCGCCAGCGTAAGCTTCTGCGTGAATATAAGAGACTTCTTTTAACTTTAACGATGCTTCAATGACTGTTGGGTAACACAGGTGGCGGCCAATGAAGAGCACGTGATTATATTGACTAATCTGTAATGCGCATTGCTTTATGTTTCCATGTAATGCCAGTGTCTGTTTGAGATTGATATGCAGTTGTGTGGGATCATCTAGCGTGTCTTGACCGGCTTGAGCATGGTTTAGTTTGGCTGCTAGTTGATACAGGCAAAACAATGCACTTAAGTGAGCTTTGGTCGAAGCGACACCCACTTCTGGCCCCGCCGGTGTGATGATGGTAAAGTCTGACATCCGGGTGAGAGTGCTGTGGTTATTGTTCGTAATGCAGATAGATGTTAGCTGTGGGTTCGATTTTTTTAATGATGCGAATGCAGAGATTGTATCAGCTGTTTCACCAGATTGAGACAATGTGATTATCAATGTGTCTGTTTTATGGTAGGCCTGGCGGTAACGGAGTTCGCTAGCTATCTCAACTTGAACGCTGACCTGAGAGCATGCCTCAATCCAATAGCGAGCTGTTAATCCAGCATTGTAGCTAGAGCCACAGCCAATGATTAGAATATGCTTAATGTGATGCAGCTGTTCCTCAATGAGCGGGTTCCAGTGTGTTGTGTGTTGTTCTATTTGTTGTTTAATGACATTGGGTTGTTCATAGATTTCCTTCAACATGAAGTGTTCAGATGGTTTTCGCTTGATTGTTGGTGGTACGATATTGACGACTTCTATCTTAGGATTGATGGGTCTGCCATCTTGTCCAAAGATATGAATGCTGTTTAGTGTGATGTAGCCATGTTGATGCGGTTTGAGGTAGATGAACTGATTCGATAGATGTAGCAGCGCTAGATGATCAGACGCAATGTAATGTCCATGATCCGTGATCGCAATGACAAGGGGGCTATGGAAGTTTGAGAAAAATAGTTTGTGTGGGTGGTTCCGGCTCAGAATGGCCGTTGCGTAGCTACCATCTAGTTTCAAAGAAGTGTGCCTAAGCGCCAGAACCGGATCTTTGTACTGATCAATATTAGCACGAAATAAATGTGCAATCACCTCAGAGTCTGTCTCTGACATGAAAGTGTATTGCTCACTTAAGGATTCTTTGAGCTCATTTGCATTCTCAATAATCCCATTGTGAACCATCGAGATAATATCATCAGAGCAGATTGGGTGTGCGTTTGTTTCATGAGGTGAACCATGGGTTGCCCATCGGGTATGTGCGATACCAATGGATCCTGATTTGGTGTTAGATTGTAAGTATTTTTGCTTGAGTAGATTGATTTTTCCAGTTGTCTTGATCGTATTCAATTCGGATTGATCAGTCATCAGTGTGATCCCAGCTGAATCGTATCCCCGATATTCTAGTAACTCTAAACTATCGATTAACAGTGAGCCTATGTCACCTTTAATAATGCCTCCTACGATACCACACATAATCATGTCTCATTAACTGTATACATTCCGTATTTTAACCACTGCTGTTGATAAGTCAATGATAATCATTGGTTTGTTTTGACTACCGAGCATTGAGCCGGTTAAAGGCGGATGTCTGACTCTGATTTAGGGAAAGCGCTTTTGATGTCAAAGAAAACATGATTTTTTTTCCCAAATGCCCGAATAGTCTGACTGCCCATTTCAATAAATTGACGATGAGCAACGGCGAGTACAATGGCATCGTAATCATTAGCCTTTGGTTGTTTAACCAGCGATAAGCCAAAAACTTTCTGAGCTTGTTCACTACTGGCATATGGATCCATTACATCGGCATGAATTTTATAATCATTCAGTTCATGTATCATGTCAATGACACGAGTATTCCTAACATCGTGACAATTCTCTTTGAACGTCAGTCCCATGATTAAAACACGAGATTGCTTGATGTTAATATCACAATGTATCATTTTTTTGATGAGTAATGCCGCTACATAGTTACCCATCTGATCATTAAGTCGCCTGCCTGCCAAAATGATTTCCGGATGATAACCTTGTGCTTGAGCACAGTAGGTTAAGTAATAAGGGTCAACACCCAGACAGTGTCCACCAACCAGTCCAGGTTTGAACGGTAGAAAGTTCCATTTTGTCCCAGCTGCTTGTAAGACATCCTCTGTCTCAATGTTCAGTTGGTTGAAAATAATAGCAAACTCATTAATCAGGGCAATGTTAAGATCTCGTTGAGTATTTTCGATCACTTTGGCCGCTTCTGCAACTTTGATGCTGGCAACAGGGTAGGTGCCTACTGTGATAATCTCTTGGTATAGCTTGTCAACGAAAGCCGCTGTTTCAGGTGTTGAGCCTGCCGTTATTTTTGTGATTTGACTCAGTGGCCTACTTTTATCACCTGGATTGATGCGTTCAGGGCTATACCCGCAGAAAAAGTCACGATTGTATGTCAAACCCGAGTGTTGTTCTAACATTGGCACACAGATTTCCTCTGTTGCACCAGGGTAGACGGTTGATTCATAGATGACAATACCGTCTTTTTTTAAGTATTGGCCAATTGTTTTACTGGCGCCTTTGAGTGAAGTGAAGTCTGGTTGGTTATGCTGATCAATGGGTGTCGGAACGGTGACGATAAAGACATTGATTTGGGCTAATTTGCTGGGGTCATCCGTGAACTGTAAGTTAGGATTGTCCGTGAGTGCTGTTTCGTCTACTTCGTGGGTGTAGTCGTGGCCAGTTTGTAATGTCTGAACGCGATTCGAGTTGTTATCAAAGCCAACAACGGGCCTTTTTTTTGAAAATTCTATTGCGAGTGGGAGACCCACATACCCCATGCCTATGATGGCGATTGCTGCCTTGTTGTCGTTCAAAATGCTTCGTATCCCCGAATGATGACAAAACCCATATTACCACCTATGTTAGGCCCATTCAAGACTTTGCACCGTTTGTGAATATTTATATCGATACCACGCGATTTGGGCAATACATGTGGATTCAAGTATGATGATCATAATAGAGCCGTAGCGACTCGGCAAGTCAAATTCAAGAGACCAGGCGCTGGTAATGTCACAACAGCTGATGATGAACATCATAATAAAAGTCGGAAGGCTAAGCGCATCAGCATGTCCTAACCGATAGTTTTTTAAGATTTGCGGGATGAGTGCGATTGAGAAACACAACTGTGTCATGTAGCCATTAAATAATGCGATTAGAGTCACATCAGAAACCATCAAGTAGGCAGTACTGAGCGCGATGACCCATGATGCCAATAGTTTGTTCGATAGCGCAAATACTCTTGGGTTATCATTGACACACCATAGTTGGTAGTATTGGATAAGAACGGGTAGTAAACAGGTGACTGTGGTCGCTTGATATTGCCATGGCATGTGGCGACCGAAACTGTATAATAAGTCACTAATGCAGCCGATTAGTATGATAAAATGCATCGATATGCTAATGTCTAGGTCATCGTGTCTGCTGTGATTTTTGAACACTTGTGGGAAGTAGTACAACGAGTCGAGTAGGAAGGCTAAGTTCAAAGCAATCCAGCCTACCGTTCCGTCATTAATTTCAAACATTCTAAACCCACAGTTAAAGAGCTATGATTATCACAGTTGCGGCTATGCTAGTCAACCAAAAAAACCAATAAATCAATTGACAGTATTTGCTAATCGTTTAACATGAAGTTAGTTTTTTTTGAGATGTGCTAGTGTTTAGTCAACTGTTTCGATTGGTAACCATCCACTCAGCGTGGTTGCCTGATGCGTTGCATCCAGCTCGTCGTCCGAGTGATCCAGATCATTATCGCCAGTCTAATCCGATAGGGGTAGCCCCATCGTCGATGTCTACCCGAGAGATGTTAAACTGCGTGCAGCACAATCGAACCAGTGAGCAGCCTGGCTGCGTCGATAAACCCAAGCAGGGGGTCGTGGTTGTTGTTTCGGGCGACTTGATTAATGACTTTCATACAAAGTATGATCTGGTACGTCGCCTAGACGAGCAGGTC
>DLBP01000099.1:0-126 GCA_002480165.1 Proteobacteria bacterium UBA7821
GTGTATGTTGGTGCTGAAGTTGGCCCTGACGATATTCTTGTCGGTAAGGTAACGCCTAAGGGTGAGACTCAGTTATCACCAGAGGAAAAGCTGCTTAAAGCAATTTTTGGTGAGAAGGCTTCTGAT
>DLBP01000099.1:418-7324 GCA_002480165.1 Proteobacteria bacterium UBA7821
ATTTTTGGTGAGAAGGCTTCTGATGTTAAGGATTCTTCATTGCGTGTACCATCGAGTATCTCTGCGACAGTCATCGATGTCCAAGTGTTCTCTCGAGATCAAAGTGAGAAGGATGCGCGTTCGTTGGCAATAGAAGACGAGAAAATCAGAGTAGCAACTAAGGACTTAAGAGACATATTTAAGCTGAAAGCACAGGCGATAGCCGATTCGGTCAAAAGTCTACTGCTTGGCCAGAAATTATCGACTTCACAGGGTTCTCTCAAGAAGGGGACAGTGCTCACAGCTATGGATGTTGAGTCTCTACAGCTCACTGATTTATTAAAGATCAGCTTATCAGATGACAATCTGCAGAAGCAATTAGACAATTACACTCAAGTGTTTAGTCAGATGTCCAAAGCATTGGATTCTGACATTCAAGCGGTTGAAAAGAAATGCCGTGAGTGTGATGACCTGTCTCCAGGTGTTATCAAAGTCGTTAAAGTCTACCTTGCTGTGAAGAGAAAGATTCAGCCAGGTGACAAAATGGCTGGCCGTCATGGTAACAAAGGGGTGGTGTCATTAATTGTTCCAGTGGAAGACATGCCATTTATGGACGATGGTACCCCTGTAGATATTGTCTTGAATCCTTTGGGTGTTCCATCAAGGATGAACGTAGGGCAAGTCCTTGAGACTCACTTAGGTTGGGCTGCTAAAGAAATTGGTAACAAGATATCAACAATGCTCGATAGGCAAGAGAAGCTTCCCATTATTAGGGATTTCCTGCAGGCATTTTATGACATCAAGGGCAATGGTGCTATTGATCTAGCAAGTTACTCGGATGCCGCTTTGCTGGACGCTTTAACCAACCTTTCAAAAGGGGTTCCAATCGCAACGCCAGTGTTCGATGGCATACCTGAGGCAACCATCAAGCAGTTACTACAGATGTGTGATCTGCCAACATCGGGACAAACGAGGCTTCGAGATGGTCGTACTGGTGACTACTTCGATCGGCCTGTAACGGTTGGTTACATGTATATGCTTAAGCTCAATCACCTAGTTGATGATAAAATGCATGCTCGGTCAACTGGATCATACAGTCTAGTGACACAGCAGCCATTGGGTGGTAAAGCACAAGGTGGTGGACAGCGTTTCGGGGAGATGGAAGTTTGGGCACTCCAAGCATATGGTGCTGCGTACACATTGCAGGAAATGTTAACCGTCAAATCTGATGATATTGCTGGCCGAACCAAGATGTACAAGAGTATCGTAGATAAATCATTGACCATGACTCCTACAATCCCTGAGTCATTTAAGGTTCTAATGAAAGAGCTTAATTCGTTGGCAATCGATGTGAAGTTAAACTATGGTGAATAGTTTATTGTTTGTGATCACAACAAGATCAGTTGAGGAGTAATTAATGTCTGATAGTTTTTCTAAAAAGTCTGATAGTTTTTCAATGGATTCATTCAATGTTCCGGGTATGGATACTGGCTTTTATGGTTTTGCTGGTGTCAGAAAGAACGACCAGTTTGATTCTATATCCATTCGGCCCATGTCACCACAGGAGATAACGGCAAATTCGTATGGAGAAGTGAAGAAATCAGAAACAGTTAATTATCGGACGTATAGACCAGAGCGCGATGGTTTGAATTGCGGTAAAATATTTGGTCCTATTAAAGATTATGAGTGTTTATGTGGTAAGTACAAGCGACTTCGTCATCGAGGTGTGATCTGTGAGAAGTGCGGAGTTGAAGTGACTGTTAGCAGCGTTCGTCGTGAGCGAATGGGGCACATAACGTTGGCAACGCCAGTGGCACATATCTGGTTTTTAAAGTCGTTGCCCTCTCGAATTGGTTTACTGATGGACATGTCCTTAAGAGACATTGAAAAAGTGCTATATTTCGAAGCATTTATCGTCGTTGATGCGGGTATGACTGACCTGGTAGAAGGGCAGTTACTCGATGAAGATGGATACTATGAAGCACTTGAGACTTATGGCGACGACTTTGTTGCAAAAATGGGTGCTGAGGGTATTCATGACGTTTTAAAACAACTCGATCTAAAAGAAGAGCAGAAGAAAATACGCGAGTTGTTACCAACGGTCACATCGGACACAAAGCATAAGCGTTATGCAAAACGTTTGAAGATTATTGATTCCTTTATTGAGTCTGGTAATGAGCCAGTCCATATGCTGTTGACAGTCCTTCCTGTTCTTCCACCAGATTTGAGACCGCTCGTTGCACTGGATGCAGGGCGATTTGCCAGTTCAGATTTGAATGACCTATATCGACGTGTTATTAATAGAAATAACCGTTTAAAGCGATTACTTGAACTTGATGCACCTGAGATTATTGTCAGAAATGAAAAGCGAATGCTGCAAGAGTCAGTGGATGCGCTGTTAGATAACGGTCGACGTGGTCGAGCGCTAACCGGAACCAATAAGCGTCCATTAAAATCAATCTCTGACATGATTAAGGGTAAGCAAGGTCGGTTTAGACAAAACCTACTGGGTAAACGTGTAGACTTCTCTGGTCGTTCAGTTATTGTTGTTGGTGCAGAGTTGAAATTGCACCAGTGTGGTCTGCCAAAGACCATGGCGCTTGAATTATTTAAGCCATTTATCTTTGCTGAATTACAATTTAGAGGCATTGTTAGTACGATTAAAGCTGCGAAGAAGATGGTTGAGAGAGTCGAGCCAGAGGTGTGGGATATTCTTGACTACGTGATTCACCAGCATCCGATACTACTCAACCGGGCGCCCACATTGCACCGTTTGGGTATTCAGGCATTCGAACCGATTTTAGTCGAGGGTAAAGCCATCCGTCTGCACCCTTTGGTTTGTACAGCGTTTAATGCTGACTTTGATGGTGACATGATGGCCGTTCACGTGCCGATCACAATCGAGGCTCAGCTAGAGGCTCGGTGCCTAATTATGTCTACCAATAATATATTGTCTTCTGCTAGTGGTGAGCCGATTGTTGTGCCCACACAAGACGTCGTTCTAGGTATGTATTACCTAACACGTGACAAGCTGGCTGTTAAGGGCGAAGGCATGATATTTGCTAACAGCGACGAAGCGATTCGTGCCTACGAGAATGATGCTGTCCACTTGCAGGCAAAAATACGTGTTCGAATCGATGACATCCAGAATGGTGAGCCAGTTAGGCGGATTGTTGAGACAACCGTTGGTCGACTACTGGTGTGGCAGGTTATCCCACCTCAGATGGGCTTTGATCAATGTAATAAGACACTGAAGAAGTCAGAGGTCAGCCGAATCGTTTCAGATTGTTATGCACAACTTGGTGGTAAGGCTACCGTCGTGTTGGCAGATCAGATGATGTACCTCGGTTTTCGCTATGCAACCAAATCAGGTATGTCAATTGGCATTGACGACTTGATCGTTCCAGATAACAAACAGGCGATGATCGACGAGGCTAATGACCAAGTCAAGCGAGTCCAAGAACAGTATGATTCTGGTTTACTAACCCGAGGTGAGCGAACCAACAAAATTATCGATATCTGGCAACATACTCGAGATGAGATGGGTGATGCGATGATGAAACGCATATCACAAGACAGTGTGACGCTATCAGATGGTTCAAAGACGGTACAACCATCATTCAACTCCATCTATATGATGGCTGATTCAGGTGCAAGAGGCTCGGCTGCTCAGATGAGACAGCTGGCTGGTATGAGGGGGTTGATGAGTCGACCAGATGGTTCAACAATTGAAGAGCCAATCAAGGCCAACTTTAGAGACGGTCTGAACGTTATGGAGTATTTCATCTCGACACACGGTGCTCGGAAAGGTCTTGCCGATACAGCATTGAAGACAGCTAACTCTGGATACCTAACCAGGCGATTAGTTGATGTATCACAAGACGTGATTGTATCCGTTGATGACTGTGGCACCAGTAAGGGTATTTTGATTCAAGCCAGAGTAGAGAATGGAACAGTCGTTGAACACTTAAGTGAGCGAGCAATGGGACGATCATTGGCGCAAGATCTAATCGTTGATGGTGTTTGTGTGCTTGAGGCTAATACTTATATTGATGACAGTAATGCATCCAAAATCGATGAGCATGGTTTTGATTCAATCCTAGTGAGATCGCCAGTGACTTGTGAAGCAAAGTATGGGATCTGCGCGACGTGTTATGGCCGAGACTTAGCAAGAAACCATCGGATCAACTTAGGTGAGGCAGTCGGTGTTATTGCTGCTCAGTCAATTGGTGAGCCAGGTACTCAGTTGACCATGCGGACTTTCCACGTTGGTGGTACCGCTTCTTTCTCTATGGCTGAAAGCCAGGTTGTTGCAAAGACTGAAGGTTCCGTTGTTTTCTCACAGATGAAAACCGTGAGTCACCACAAATCTGGTTATCAAGTCAAGATCTCGCGGGTCGGTGAGATGGTCATTGTTGATAAGAAAGGTAGGGATTGTGAACGATACAAGGTTCCATATGGTACAACCATACTCTGCCAGGACAAAGCATCGGTCAAGCCTGGCGATGTACTAGCGCAGTGGGATCCTCACAACCACCCAATTATCGCTGAACTTTCAGGTAAGGTGTCATTAGTTGACATGGTCGATGGTGTGACAGTTACTAAGCAAACTGATGATTTAACTGGTGTAACGAGTAGTGTTGTTCTTGATTCAGATCAGCGTTCTGGTAAAGATTATCGCCCAATGGTTAGGTTGCTTGACGAACAAGGCAACGTATCAAATATTCCTGGTACTAAATTACCAGCAAACTACTTCTTATCGGTGGGGTCGATTGTCAACCTTGAGGATGGTCAGCACATCGGTGTCGGTGATGTCATCGCTAGATTACCACAAGAGGGCAGTAAAACTCGTGATATTACTGGTGGTCTTCCACGTGTTGCTGATTTATTCGAAGCAAGACGTCCTAAAGAACCATCCATTATGGCAGAGATTTCTGGTGTGGTGAGCTTTGGTAAAGAAACCAAAGATAAGCGACGTATTGTGATTAAGAATGACAAGCAAGAAATGGATTTCCTAGTACCGAAATGGCGGACTATTACGGTATTTGAAGGTGAGAAAATTGAAGTCGGTGACGTGATCGTTGAAGGTCGACTAGATCCCCATGTTTTACTCAAGTTAATGGGTAAGCACGAGTTGGCCAAATACATTATTGATGAAGTTCAAGAAGTCTATCGATTGCAAGGTGTCAGAATTAATGACAAGCACATCGAGGTTATTATCAGACAGATGACAAGAAAATGTCAGGTAGTGAATGCTGGTGATACGAATCTACTTGTGTCTGATCAAATAACCTGGTCAGAACTTGATGAAGCCAACGCTGCGATCAATGTAGAAAATGGTGAACGTCTTGCGATTGCTGAGCCTGAATTGCAAGGTATCACAAAAGCTTCTCTGTCAACCGAGTCATTTATATCAGCTGCTTCTTTCCAGGAGACGACAAGAGTGCTGACGGATGCTGCTGTTAGTGCAAAGGTTGATCATTTACGGGGCTTGAAAGAGAACGTCATGGTCGGTCGTTTAATTCCTGCTGGAACAGGTTTTGTCAGCGACAAAAACAAGCAGGCTGCACAGTTAGATCTTGGCAGTATGGATGACGCCGTATCATTTGATTTTGGTATGGACAAACCGATGACGTCGGATCTAGAGCAGATGCAGAAAGATCTGCAGAGTTTAGACGACAACAATGGAATACAGGCTTCTGAATCGGATTAAAGAAGTCAACACTAACTGAGACTAAATATCGGATCTATTTCTTGACACGGATTGTCAAATCAAGTAGAATTACGATATTTCTTTGGAGATATAATTGTTATGCCTACGATAAACCAGGTGTTAAGAAAGCCTAGGAAGCGAAAATTAGTACGATCAAGTTCAATCGCTTTGGATAAATGTCCACAGAAACGAGGCGTGTGTGTTAAAGTTTTCACTGCCACACCTAAGAAACCAAACTCGGCGATGAGAAAAGTTGCTAGGGTCAAACTGACTAATGGTGACATTGTGACCGCCTATATTGGTGGTATTGGGCACAACCTTCAGGAGCACTCCATTGTACTGGTTCGTGGGGGCCGGGTACGAGATTTACCTGGTGTTCGTTATCATGTCATTCGTGGTGCACTCGATTCATCTGGTGTTGCAGAGAGAAGAAGAGGACGGTCTAAGTATGGTACAAAACGCACTGCAAAAAAGGCTAGCTAGGAGTATATAAATGGCAAGAAAACCAAGAACGATATCACGATACCAAAAAGAGCAGCTAAGAGGCGATATGCGCTTTGACTCTCTTAAGATTTATCGATTTTCCTCAATGGTGATGAAAGAAGGTAAGCGTGCCTTATCTTACAAAATCATCTATGATGCGCTCGATCATGTTCATCATTCATTTGAGAAGTCACAAGAGGTCAAGTCAGATAAGCCAAAGGATGAGCGGATTATGGAGCTGTTTGACAAGGCGATTGACATTTCGAGGCCCTCATTTGAAGTCAAATCCAAACGAATTGGTGGTGCTAACTACCAGATCCCGGTTGAGGTGAGTCGTTCAAGGCAGGAAGTTATCGTGATGAGATGGATTATTGAGCATGCTCGCAAAAGAAAAGGTGAGCCGGCTTGGAAAAGAATCGCCACCGAGATTCTAGATATCCTGAATGAAAGAGGCACGGTTATCAAAGCCAAATCTAATTTAGAGAGTATGGCTCGAGCCAACTTTGCTTTTTACAAGAGAGATAAAAGCAAAAGTGAATCACAAGGGAGTAATTAGACATGAACGCCCCAAGACAAGACCCTCTAAATCGGTATAGAAACATTGGTATATCTGCCCACGTAGATGCTGGTAAAACAACGACGACCGAAAGGATCCTGTTGTACACAGGGAAAACCTACAAAGTAGGAGAGGTTCATGAGGGTGAGGCAACCATGGACTGGATGGAGCAAGA
>DLBP01000022.1 GCA_002480165.1 Proteobacteria bacterium UBA7821
GCAGGGGAGAACTTGTGGTGTGGTTCGATCCGGTTGAGAACACTGCCGGCCTGGGTTCCCCTTCCGGCAATGGTCTGTGATCAAGGTGCCCATTCTGGCAATTTTTTTCATGCCGCCTACCGGCTGACGCTGCTAACCGTTACAATCGGCCTGTTTCCTCATACCTGACGGCGAGGTGAGTTTTGATCAGGGTATTGGTTGTTGATGACCACGAGCTCGTACGCTCGGGTATCACTCGCATGCTGGCTGACAATCCCGATATAGACGTCATTGGCCAGGCTTCGTCCGGCGAAGAGGCGATTGACTGTGTGCGTGAAAACCGTCCGGATATTGTCCTGATGGATATTCGCATGCCCGGTATTGGCGGCCTGGAGGCGACCCGGCGCATTCTTCGTATTGATGATTCCATTCGCGTTATCGTGGTTACCGCCTGTGCTGACGACCCCTATCCGGCCCGTGTGATGCAGAGCGGCGCCACCGCGTATGTCACCAAAGGCGCTGACATTCAGGAAATGGTGCGGGCCATTCGTAAAGCCCATTCCGGCCAGCGCTACATCAGCCCTGAAATTGCGAGTCAACTGGCACTACAAAGACTCGATGGTGACAACGAGTCACCATTCTCCCAACTCTCAGATAGAGAGCTTCAAGTCACCATCATGATTTGTAGTGGCGATAAAGTTCAAGCGATTGCAGACAACCTCTGTCTATCGCCCAAGACGATTAACAGCTACCGCTATCGGATTTTTGAAAAGCTCAATATTCATAATGATGTTGAATTGACCCACTTGGCGCTTAAACACAACATACTGACACAAACCAGTCACGAGAATTCTTAAACTGTCCCAAATCAATCTTCTCAAAACCCGATCAAAACAGTTGCCTGACTTACCGGGTATCTATCTGATGCGATCAAAAGACACAACCATTATTTATGTTGGCAAAGCCAAATCACTCAAAAAAAGAGTCTCCAGTTACTTCACCAACACCGCTTCAGCATCACAGAAAACCAAACAGCTAGTCAGCATGATAGAGGACTTTGAGGTCATCACAACCGAAAATGAACATCAAGCCTTTTTACTGGAGAACACCTACATTAAACAACACCAACCAAAATACAACATACTCCTTCGTGACGATAAAACTTATCCGTTTATTTTTCAATCCAAGCATCACTTTCCACGTTTTTCCTTCTATCGGGGTAAAGTATCGAAATCTGGCAAGCATTGGGGACCCTTCACCAACATACACGCCGTCAAAGATACGCTTGACGTGATTCAAAAGATCTTCAAATTACGCAACTGCCCGGATTCATTTTTTGCCAACCGATCGCGTCCGTGCCTGCAGTATCAAATTAAGCGCTGTAGTGGCCCGTGTGTCGGCTTAATTAGTCAGAAAAACTACCAGATACAAGTCAAGCACGCACAGTTATTTCTACAAGGAAAGTCCAAATATGTGCTACAGCAGCTTGAAGAAAAAATGAACGACTACGCAGATCAGCGAAATTATGAAAATGCGGCTATTATCCGTGATCAAATTCGACAAATCTGCTCACTGGTACCACAACGGCAAGAATCAAGTCACTTGAACAATTATGACATAGTTGCTTGTGCCAATAGCGGATTTAGGCTCTGCTACTGTTGGGTTAACGTGGTGGATAACCAAGTCAAACACGTTGATCGATACGAGTTTGAAACCATCACTGGCAAAACAGTTAGTGAATATTTGGCTCAAATTGTCATTTTACGCTACAAGCATAATCCTCAAGCGAATATCAAGCTAAAAACCCTGCCCGAGATTGATAACAAAGCAGCTGTCGCTGAATATCTGAAGGATGAACACCAAGTTTACATCACTTGGATGGAACAAGCTGACAAGTGGTCTGACTTTGCCATGAACATGGCCAAAAACCAGCTCAATATCCCAACGTATCGAAAACCAAACCAACGATTTTTTCAATCAGTCAAACGAACATTTGATTTACGACAACAGCCAGAGAGAATTGAGTGTATAGACATCAGCCACCACCAAGGCAAAAGCACCAAAGCGTCCTGTGTGGCAATGGATGAGTCAGGCATGAACAGTGCACTCTATCGACAATTTAATCTAACCACAGCTCAACCTGGTGACGATTATGAAGCAATTTATAAAACCGTCAGCCGGCGCTACAGCCGACTCAAAAAGGAAGACAACCTGCCAGATCTGGTGATTATTGATGGCGGAAAAGGACAAATTAAGAAAGCATTTTTAGCGCTCACAGAAATTGGCTTGGAAGCGATGCCTCTCATCAGTATCTCAAAAGGCCCAACAAGAAAAGCTTGTGATGAGGTGTATTACCAAATGGACATGGGCGTTATTAATCAAATCGAGCTACCTGAAACGATCAAACAGCAATTTCAAACAATTCGAGATGAGGCGCATCGCTTCGCCATACAGGCACATAGACGCAGTCAAATCAAACACTTGACACAGAGCCAACTCGATACTGTTACGAACCTTGGCCCCAAAAGAAAACTGAAATTACTAAGCCACTTCAAAGACTTAAAGGCAATCGCCAACGCAGATGAAGCCCAAATTGCTAGCATCCCAGGCATCTCGATTGCGATGGCCAAACAAATTAAACAAGCACTCGAGACATAGCACAACAGCCCCTTCTAATAGACTGACTTGATTTATAATCAATATTTTGTTAAAATCAAAGTATGTATAGGAGATTTGATATGTTCACACAACAAACAGTCATTAGAAACAGCTCGACACTGGTTATTAACCAAGTACTCAGAAACACATACTGGCTTCTTGGCTTAAGTATACTGGTTAGCGCGGCAACGGCATGGCTATCAGTCGCCTATCACCTGCCTGGGCCTGGCCTCATATTCTACATCGGCGGCATATTCGGTTTATCTTACTTGACACGAGTACTAGCACACTCAGCTTGGGGGATAGCTGCTGTATTTCTGTTTACCGCATTTCTTGGTTATGCACTAGGGCCACTTCTCAACCAGATACTTGGGTTTTCAAACGGAGCACAGATTATTGCAACGGCCTTTTCTGCGACTGGGCTTATTTTTTTCAGTTTATCTGCCTATGCGCTGACGACTAAGAAAGATTTTAACTACATGGGCGGATTTCTTTTCGCGGGTGTGTTGTCAGCATTCATACTTGGATTGGCTGGTATTATATTTCAATTGCCTGCACTAAACTTACTGATATCATTCGTATTTACCATTCTCTCATCTGGGCTGATTCTTTTTCATACCAGTAGCATCATCCATGGTGGCGAGAGAAACTACATTCTCGCAACCGTCTCCATTTTCGTCGCACTGTTCAATTTGTTTGTTAACTTGCTACACATCTTAGCAACTTTTGCTGGAAACCGTGACTAAATTCACCTATTGAAGTGGTAGCACTGGGCGAACCAGTGTTACCCTGGTGAGACGGTGGTCTTATGAACCACAGCAATTTTTCAGATCAGTTGATTGATCAGGACAACCATTCAAATAACAGTATCTGAAAGATTTCTCAGCTCTTTAGATAACACATCAGCCAACTGTCTAACATCAGACTTATTAAAAGCGGATATAGAAATACAAGGGACCAAATCGTCATTCGATAAATCTTTTTTGTTATAAACGCACAACTGCCTGGTTGTGTGGAGCTCAAGACTTTCAAGGGTTTCTTGCATAATGGCGTATTCCACATCAGCATGCTCTGACGAAGAGTCAATAACAATACAAATCAAATCAGCGTAGTGTATCTCATCTAGTGTTGCCCGAAATGCATCTAAGAGACTATGAGGCAGATCGCGAACAAAGCCAACTGTATCCATCACGATCGCTTTCATACCACACGGCAAAACAAGGCGACCTGCTTTGGGATCCAGTGTTGCAAATATTTGACTAGAGGAAAACTGCGACTGTTTTGTCAGCGCATTATACAAAGTCGTTTTTCCAGCATTGGTATAGCCCATGATGCCGATGATTGGGATTTTATTTTTAACGCGGCGTTTTCGGTTTTGCGCTTGCTGAGCCTGCAGCTTAATCAGCTGTCTTTCCAATTTACGTATTCGCGACTTGATCAAGCGACGGTCTATTTCGAGCTGGGATTCACCTGGGCCACCACGCAAACCGATACCACCTCGCTGTCTCTCTAAGTGCGTCCAGCCGCCAACCAGGCGGGTGCTTGCGTAGCGCAAAGAGGCTAATTCCACTTGAATTTTACCGAGATGTGACGTTGCTCTTTTGGCAAACAGTGCAAATATGATTTGAGTGCGATCAACTACGTCAACACACAGTTGCTGTTGAATATGTTTTTGTTGAGTAGGCGTTAATTCAGAATTAAACACTAGCGTACAAGGCGGCAACGCTTTGACTAAGCTCGAGAGCTCAGCCAGTTGACCACTACCTAAGTGATGCTTTGAGTTAATCGTTCTTAACCTAAACTTAGCGATATAGTATACTGTACAATTCAAACAGGCTACCAACGACTGAAGCTCTTTAACTTCTTGCTCGTCTTGTCGGTAGCCGATTGGCGAATGTACTAAAACAGTCGTCGTTGATTTGAGTGAACTACCAACCTCTATCAATAGTTCTCAAATGGCATTTCATCTTCAGCCTGTATTGGCTGCTGTGCTTCTTGACCACCTTCCATATCATGCCAAACAACGTTTCTTGATGGCACAACGGTTGCAACCGCATGCTTGAATACCATTTGTTTTGTGTTGTTCTTAAGTAAAATAACGTATTGGTCAAATGCAGCAACGTGACCTTGAAGCTTAATTCCATTGGTTAGGTAGATAGCAACAGGAACTCTTTGTCTTCTCAGTGCGTTGAGAAATGGATCTTGTAATGTATGTCCTCGTTCAGTCATTGTCTTACTCCTTGTTCATAAAGACTTAATCGTACAAAATTAGTTTTGATTTAACCCGTTTACACAGGTTTATATTAAAATATAATTTATCATATTATGATCTTAATGTCCAGTTAATATTCAGACAAACCATTGTTTTAAGATATCTCTTACAATTGAAGAAGACATATAACTGTATGTGATTGCGTTCTGTTCATTTGAAAACCAAGTAATCTGTCTTTTCATATATTGATTTGTGGCATGGCTAATTAACTGTTCAAGTTCATCTAGCGATATTTGATTATCTAGATACTTCAGTATTTGCCGATACCCCACAGCTTTTGAGGCAGGCAAGCTTCGATCATTTTGTATGGCCAGACAAGCAACCACCTCATCAATCCAGCCATTTGATAGCATGTCTCTGGTTCGTTCTCTATTGCTAAGCTTTAAAGCCTCTCGATCTGGCACCGTGAGCAAGCTCTTGACCATCACGAAATCGGACTGCTTAACTTGACTACCATAAGTATCTAATTTGCTCTTCTGATTGGATTCATAGATCTCAATTGAACGAACAATCCGAATAAAATCGTTTGGATCGATTGATTTTGCCGCAGCAGAGTCCAGTGTATTGAGATGCTCCCATATCGCCAGATTACCATGCTGCTCTCGGATTGATTCGTAGTGCACTCTCAAGCTTTTATTGACTTTTGGCAAATTGGTGTATCCATTTTCCAAAAACCGAAAGTACAAGCCAGTACCACCAACCAGTAGCGGTAAATGACCACGGGCATAAATCTCATTAATGCATTGCTTGGCATCTAAAGCAAAATCCGCTGCTGAATAGGGATCTTCTGGATTCCTGATATCTAATAAGTGGTGGGGTATTTCATTTTGTAATGCTTGAGACACTTTTGCCGTTCCAACATCAAGCCCCCTGTAGACCTGCATACTATCACAGTTAATTATCTCAAATGGCCTAGATCTGGCTAGCTCAATTGCAACACCTGACTTCCCTGTTCCTGTTGGACCCATTAGACAATAGACTTTTTTGCTAGCTGAAGGCGTACTAGAATTCATAGTAATACTCACCTTCCTTGACTAGGCCCAAACGCCACCTTGCCGCTTCCTCAGACACTTCATCGTTATTGTTAGCCAACATGATTTTCTCATTGATCCGATCAATATAGCGCT
The DNA here is from genome assembly GCA_002480165.1 of Proteobacteria bacterium UBA7821. Taxonomy (GTDB): domain Bacteria; phylum Pseudomonadota; class Gammaproteobacteria; order Comchoanobacterales; family Comchoanobacteraceae; genus UBA6594. The sequence continues at coordinate 6,037 of DLBP01000022.1, forward strand.
TCTGGACTGCAATTTTATTCTCTAATTGACTAATCACCGTGTTTTGGTCGGAAATAATCTGCCAGTGACGTTCTAGTACTAGGGACCTCAATAACAAAACCATTGGCACAAGCCACAGTATTGCTAATAAAACGTACCTAAATTTAAACCGGGTCAACACTCGACAACTCATGCTCTATCTGTAACAGCCTGTTATATTTCGCAAGACGTTCAGAACGGTTTAGAGAGCCTGCTTTAATGTAATTCGCACCCGTACCTACAGCGAGATCACTAATAAATGTATCTTCCGTCTCACCTGAGCGGTGGGAGATCACATAATCAAATTTATGCTGCTTTGCCAAATCAATCGTCTCGAGTGTTTGGGAAATCGTGCCAACTTGATTCGGCTTGATCAATATCGAATTGCACAAACCATCATCAATCGCCCTCTGAAGCCGCTTTGCTTGCGTCACCAACAAATCATCACCCACCAGTAGCAATCGGCTACCCAACTCACGTGTGAGAGTCAACCAACCATCATAGTCATCTTCAGCTATTGGGTCTTCAAGTAAAATAATCGGATAGCGATCAACCCACTGTTTAATTTGATCAATCCACTGATTTGTTGTTAACGTTTTTCCTAGACCAGATAAGCGATATCGCTTTCCATCATAAAACTCACTACTGGCAAAATCAATCGCAAACGAAACATGCTTATGCAATTGATAACCTGCACACTCCACAGCCTCGGTCATGAGTTGAAATACCTCATCAACTGTGTCAAAGTTAGGCGCAAAACCGCCCTCATCCCCAACCGATATTGGGAAATTTCTTTCCAGCAGTAGCTTTTTCAATGCATGAAACACTTCAGAGCCACAGCGCAAAGAGTCTTTAAACGTGTCAAAAGCAGTTGGAACTAGCATAAACTCTTGAATATCAATATTATTACTTGCATGACAACCACCATTAATTACATTAAATAACGGTATCGGCAATTTGAATCGGCTGTTGATGTCAAAAGACTCATACAATGACTTAGAATAAATCGTTGAGTAGAGTTTATAAACCGCCATTGAGACTGAGAGTACTGCATTTGCACCAATATTCGAATAGACACTACTTTCATCTAATGATCTTAGCAGATAATCAATTTTTCTAGGACTAACTGGAAATCCCAATAATTTCGGCTGAATAATTTCATGAATGTGCCGGATAGCTTGTTGACAACCCTTACCATTGTATCTAGATAAGTCGGCATCACGTAGCTCATAGGCCTCATGCTGACCACAAGATGCCCCAGAGGGAATCGCAGAAAAAGCCTTATAATCACCACTGGTTACCCAGCAACCAATGGTTGGAAACCCTCTTGAATCAAGAATCTCAATCGCTTGAATACTGTCAATTTGATGCGCTATAGTCATCTAAACCTCTCCCGTCACTAACGCCTGTCTTTGAATCATTTGATGTAACTCATTCAACTGGGCCAATAAAGACCTCATCATACTTAAAGGCAATGTATTAGCCGCATCACTTTTCGCATGCTCAGGAGTCGGGTGCGTCTCAAAAAATAAACCATCGACACCAGCAGCTACTGCTGATCGAGCTAATAATGGCACGTATTCCCGTTGGCCACCCGTTGAACCAGCATTAGCACCAGGCTGCTGAACCGAGTGCGTCGCATCAAATACGACCTGGCTACCGGTAGTCGCTTTCATTATCGCCAAAGAACGCATGTCCACTACCAAATTGCGATAACCAAAACAACTCCCCCTCTCTGTCACCCAACAGGCCTGTTTGCTGTGTGGCTTGACTTTTGACACAGCGTACTGCATGTCTTCAGGCGATAAAAACTGTCCTTTTTTTATATTGACCACGCAATCGGTTTTGGCTGCGGCTTCAATTAAACTGGTTTGACGACACAAAAACGCAGGTATTTGAATCACATCAGCCACCTCTGCCACACAAGCAATGTCACTTTCTTGATGCACATCTGTGAGTATTTTAACACCAAACTCTCTTTTCACCGCACTTAACAATTCAAGGCCTCGATCAATACCAGGCCCTCTAAACCCATTGATAGAGGTTCTGTTGGCTTTATCATAAGATGCCTTAAAATAATAATCGATTCCAAGCGAGCTAGTTATGTCAACCATCGTCTCAGCGATGTTCATTAACAATGCTTCGGATTCAATCACACAAGGCCCTGCTACTAAAAAAAAACTATCGGGGTTTATTGTCATTTGATCATCTCCTTATTTAGATAACGACTGCTAGGTGTTAACCTTACAATGTGCCAACTGCTGTTTTTTTTCAGCATACTTTGGAGCACCATCCAATAGCATACGGTACCCATTAATTAGATAGACACTCTCATTGTTAGCCGCTGGCTTCCAGGTTATCTGTGCCAGAACCGGTTGATCAATGACTCGCGACTTCGCATCATAGCTAATGGTCAATGGGACAGCAACCACCCAAGATTCCATCGACGGCTCCTCGAATGATACTTGCGAGATGACATCACCTCTTAACCTAGCTTTTGCGTTGACCTGTTCAGTTTGAATCCACTCGACATTACCAGATTGTGATTGAGCCTCTAGGAAATCGGACCAACTGTCTTCAGTGAACTGAAATGCCAGAGCTGCCGCTGTTTCAAAAAACTGATTAAATCGATAACTATTCAGACGGATTGCTATTGTTGCTGAATACGCTTCAATGTGCTTCCTAGTGACTGGATTGCCTTGATTACTGTCGCTTGACAAATGAAGCCAATGACACTGTGTTATGGTACAGTTGTCCGCATAACCCGTTGTTATCGACAGAATGAATAGTCCGAGACACCATCTTAAACTAGCTGTGGTCATTTTGCATACCTTGAAGTAACACAATCGCCTGATACAGCTGGAAATCCTCGTGAGCAATGCGATCTTTCCTAGCGCGCATCGCTTCTTTTCGATCCGTTAATTGTGGATTGTCTGGTAGATATTTATCAACAAGGTGATCTGGCAAATTCGCTTCTGTCATCTGGTCAAACCAACTCTCTGTCTGTTCTCCTGAAGCCAATTCAGCCTGTTTATATGGAATATAGATATCCGGAATCACACCATTGGCTTGTATGGATTTTCCTTGTGGCGTGTAATATAAAGCCGTTGTGAGTTTAAGCAGCGAGTTATCAGGTAGTGGCAACACCGTCTGAACAGAGCCTTTGCCAAAGCTCTTGTTGCCAATGACAACGGCGCGTTGGTGATCTTGCAATGCCGCTGCAAATATTTCAGCCGCAGAGGCAGATCCTTCATTAATGATCACCACAATTGGAACACTGGGTAACATCTGACCACTGGATGCTCGATAAATCGAATCACTGTGGTGTATACGCCCAGAGGTATAGACTATTTTCTGATCCAAATCAATCTCGTCGGCATCAAGGAATAGATCAACGGCATCAACCACAGCACCTAAGATCCCACCAGGATTATTTCTTAAATCAACGATTAGCCCCTGAATGGAATCTTGTTTATTGAGCGATTGAACCGCGTTGTATACTTCGCTGGCCGTGTTGTCGTTAAATACCGACACTTTAACATAGCCAATATTATCAATGAACCGATCTGTGACAACTTCATCAATGTTAATAATCTCACGAACAACCTCGATGCTTAATGGTGTGTTCTGATTGCCTCTCAAAACAGTAAGAACTACCGATGACCCAGGGTCACCTCTCATTTGTGCAATCGCACCGGTTGAGCCGATATCTTTGGTTAGTTGATCATCTATGGCAACAATATAATCACCAGATTGTAAGCCAGCTCGACTAGCGGGTGTATTATCGAATACCGTACTGACCTGAATCAACCCCCTTGAGGAGAACACTTCAATTCCCAAACCAGCATAATTACCAACTGACGACATCTGCAGCTCACTGACCTGTCTTCCTGTTAAGTAGTCAGAGTGTGGATCAAGACCAGACATAACCCCACGTATTGCATTATCAAATAACTCACCCTCATCAACTTCATCGACGTGCGCCTGCGTTACAATAGCATAGACCTGCCCAAACTTTTCAATTGACATCAGCGGTGGCTGAGTAACATTAATCTGCGGCATTGCACTGGATGCAACGAGCAATAATCCCAGTATTTGTTTTCGCACTATCGCTGACATAACACCCCTCACATTGAGCTAATTAATGAAAAAAATCGGGACGACTGGATTTGAACCAGCGACCACTTGCACCCCATGCAAGTACGCTACCAGACTGCGCCACGTCCCGAATGCTGACTACTCCATCATACGGTTTCAAGCTCTCCCTCAACAACTTGATGACTGGCTCTATTGTATTTGCTTTTCGGTACGCCCACATAATATTTTAGACTTTCACTTGGCTTAAATACAACAACATAGCGGGGAGGAATTATAATTTCTGAGTCAGTATGAAGGTTTCTCCCTGGCCGAGCATCCTTAAGTTTAACAGAAAAGGTTGCAAAGTTTGCCCACTTAACTGTCTGACCAGACTTTAAGCTTGTGCTAATGACAGCCAGAACACTCTCGACAAAATCGGTTGCAATCTTATGTGGTAAATTTGCTTGACTCGCTAACAAATAACCAATGTCAGCTTTTGTAACAGTTCCCATTAATTTCTCCTCTCAGCTCTATGTTAAAGTGGGTTTCAAGACATGACACAATGCCTTGTAGGTATCGGTTAACGTCTCTTTCAGATAACGTCTTCTCTGTGTGTTGGAAATACAAGGCGATCGTAAAGCTTACCCGGTTATCATCACCATCCCCTTGACTACAGTAGACATCAGTCAAGTCGATCGACTTAAATGTGTTGATATCCAGTGAATCAATTGTTTTCTTGATACTTCCAAAATCGACATCAGCGGAAATCCAAAAGGACAAATCCCGTCTGACCGATGGGAACTTAGACGCCTGATTGACGTGCTTAAACTGCTTTTGCCTTAGGTGGCTGTAGTCAATTTCAAACAAACCCACGCATAGGGGCAAATCAAACTGTCTGGCCACTTCCGGGTGAATCATACCAAGATGACCGAGCGTCACACCATCAATCAATACATTTGCCTGCTGATAGGGGTGGTATAGTGAGTGATCACTCACCTCAAATTCAAGCTGACTCGATAAATCAAACATACTAAACAAAGAAACCACATGACTTTTAATATCAAAGTAGTCGATGTCTTTTACACTAACACACCAGTTTTGAGCACTCGTTTTACCAACACATATGCCAGCTATCAGCCTCTTTTCAACAAGCTCATCGGCTTGATTTTTTGCATAGACATTACCCCACTCAAACATTTTAAAGGTATGCTTCTGTCGTTGTATATTGTGCTGGGCTGACTTGAGCAAGCCTAAAGACAATGTTTGCCGAAGCACATCACCTGCCTGAGACAGTGGGTTTAATAACTTCACAGCATGATCTTGGCTGTTCCAAATACGTTCCTGGCTGGCGCCATCAACAAATGAAAACGATAGAGACTCGACGTAACCTAGTGATTTTAAGAAATGACTACAGGTAAATGGGGTAGCCCAATCTAAACGGGACGGATCGAGTGATATCGGTAAATTTGGCTGACAGGATTTCAGTGTGTCATAGCCACTGACCCGGATAACCTCACTAACCCAATTCACCTCGCTGATGAGATCAAAGCGGTGGCTTGGTTGTTCGACCAACCAGCTCTTACCATCAGCCTGTGGTTTAATGGTTGCAACAGAGGTTAAGCAACGATGGATATGGCTAGTCGTTAGTTCGTAACCGAGGTAGTCTGTGATCAACTGTTGCTTTAACTCAATCCGACAAGGCTGATGATCAGATCGACTGGTTTGAATATCGGTTACTGACGCACTGGGGAAGCATAACTGTATCAATTCAATAGCACGCAGTAGCGCTTTTTCAGCAATGTGGGTATCCACTCCTCTTTCAAAACGGTAACCCGCATCGGAAGCTAAGCGATAGCGTCGACAGGCTCTAGCGATTCGTGCTGGAGAAAAATGCGCGCTCTCAATTAAAATCGTCTGTGTGGATTCTGTAACAGAGGAATCCAAGCCGCCCATAACACCGGCTAGCGCAACTGGTTTAGCAGCATCGGCAATAATGAGCACATCTTCATTAAGCTCACACATCTCATGATTCAGTAGCCTTAACGACTCTCCTTGACGAGCATTTCTAACGTGTATTGAGCCAGTTAGTTGATCACGGTCAAAGGCATGCATTGGCTGGCCATATTCCACTGCGACGTAATTCAGTATGTCAACGATTGGGTGGACCATGTTGATCTGACATTGACGCATCCGTTCTATTAACCACAAAGGTACCGTTGTATAATCGGAACGAAATCCTGACAGTGAGGCAAGCGAATAATGCTGACAGCCTTGCTTGTCATGAATATCAACAGGAAAACCATCCCATTGGCACAGTTCAACATTCGCCGGCTTTTCTCGCCAGTCAACAGGTAGGCTGTGAACAAGGGATAGCTCCCTCGCAACGCCTCGCGCCGACAACCAGTCGCCTCGATTTGGGGTAATATCCAATTCCAGATGAGTCTGTTGTGTTTGAAGCAGTGCACTGAAATCCAACCCCAGCGGTGTGGTTGGGTCCAGGTGCCATATCGTATCATAGGCAAAGCCAAAGCCCAATTCTTTTGGGCTGCAAAGCATCCCTTCAGAAACAACGCCGCGTATTTTACTTTTTTTTATCTTTAAGCCAGGCAGCTGGCAACCCACTAGAGCTACGGCCACTACCAAGCCAGGCCGGACACTTGAGCAGCCACAAACAATCGTCAACAACTTAGATTGTATATCTACCGTGCAGACGTTCAACCTATCTGCATTCGGGTGTTGAGAGACCGACTGAATCTGTCCAGTAACGACACCATCAAATGGTGGTTCAACAGCCAGTACCGTTGCCTCAAGACCATGGACTGTTAGCGCATCAGCATAGGCATCGGCTGTTGGCATATCTGGCTGTTGAGTACCCAACCAATCATTAACTAACTGTACTGGTAATACTAATGACATTTATTTAAACTGCTCCAAAAAACCAATATCACCGGATACAAAACTTCGGATGTCTGACACACCGTGAAGCAACATCGCCAGCCGGTCTAGTCCAGCTCCAAATGCAAACCCTCTGAATTTCACCGGATCAATATTGGCTTCAGTAAGGACATTTGGATGAATCATGCCACAGCCAAGCACTTCAAGCCACTGTCCATCGTGGCTTTTTATATCGACTTCTGCCGATGGCTCTGTGAATGGAAAATAGGAAGGGCGAAATCGGACCTCGACATCACTACCAAACAAATATTTAAGAAAGCCAGACAAAAGACCTTTGAGCTGTGAGTAGCTTGTTGACTCTGAAACCAACATGCCTTCTAGCTGGTGAAACATGGGCAGATGGGTTCGATCAGAATCCACTCTAAAGGTTTTACCTGCTGTGATTAAGCTAAAGGGTGGCTGGCGGTTGTGCATGCATCGAATTTGAACAGAAGAGGTGTGCGTCCTTAACAAACGGTCACCTTCAACGTAGAAAGTGTCATGCATTTGTCGTGACGGGTGATCGTCTGGGAAGTTCAGTGCGGTGAAGTTATAGTATTCTGTCTCAACTTCGGGGCCTAGCACGTATTCGAAGCCGTGCTCTGAGAACCATTTAATCAGCCGCTCACTCACATGATGAATCGGATGCTGAGAACCAGTTAAAGCATGGCGCGGCGGGCGAGTCACGTCTACTTTTTGTTGGTGTAAGATGGCATCTAACTGGCGTTGATCCAGCTCTTGTCTTTTATGCTCGATTGCCTCTATTAGTAGTTGCTTGTACTGGTTAAGGCGGTTCCCTTGTTCTTTTTTCTCTTCGATCGGCAATGATGCGAGTGACTTGAGAGCTTGGGTCAGTTGACCTTTTTTGCCCAACCAGTGTATTCTTAGTTGCTCTAGCTCATCGATTGAAGTGAGACCTGCAATCCGACTAACGGTATCATTGACTTGATCAACGATCATCGCAACACTCACTGGTGACTATGACGCATCTGATCCCTGCACGTGTGCAACCAGAGACTTGAAGCAATCTGGATGTTCAAGAGCCATTTGCGAGAGAACCTTTCTATCTAACTCAATCGAACGACTTTTAAGCATCGCGATGAACCGACTGTAGCTCAGACCACTTTCCTGAAGCGCTGCGTTGATTCGAATGATCCACAGCGACCTAAATTGACGCTTACGTTGCTTGCGACCAATATAGGCATACTGACTTGCTTTAATCACAGCTTGCTTAGCAACCTTAAAGGTACGGCTTCTTGCACCGTAATAGCCTTTTGCTTTGTCTAAAACTTTTTTGTGTTTTTTGTGAGACGTAACGCCTCGCTTGATTCTTGACATACTATTCTCCTAAATCATCTCACGCAGCTGTTTAATAAAGTGTTCTGAAATGTAACGGCCCGTGTTTCTAAGGTTACGCTTCAACTTGGAAGTCATTTTCCCGTTGATATGATTTCGACCTGAATGGCGGAACTTCATACTATTTTTTGTGACCCTAATTCTCTTTGTCACGCTCTTTTTTGACTTATGTTTAACTGATGCCATGATAATAACCTAATAAAACCAACTATATTCTGGATGAAGTCAATTTAAATGTCAAGTCTATTTTTTACTCTTAGGACAAATAACCATAGTCACTTGCCTTCCTTCAAACAACGGCTGCTGACTGACCTCAATGATAGCAGCCAATTCTTGTTGGACTCGCTTCAACAACTGCTCGCCTATTTCTTTGTGAACAATCTCTCGTCCTTTGAACCTTAGGCTGACCTTGACTTTACTGCCTTGCTCGATAAACTGGGTGACTTTTTTCATTTTAACTTGGTAATCGTTCTCCTCA
>DLBP01000008.1 GCA_002480165.1 Proteobacteria bacterium UBA7821
TCTCTCACCCAATTGCAAACAAGTATCATGAAATTGAACTACACCATCAGCTAGGGCCCCGTATCCAAACGCTGCGTATTGATTATCTCATTGAATTCCCTGAGATGTACTGGGTGGTTGATTTTAAAACCATGAGTCATCCAAGTCATTCAACCTTTAGCGCCATCCAGTCACAGTTAGATCAATACGCGTCGCTGATTCAACATCGTTCGAATAAGCCCGTCTATTGCTGTGTTTGCCCACTTCTGTCATCCAATTGTCTAATCTGGTTTCATGCATCCGACAGCCCATGTGTCACCATTAATTGCTTGAGTGAGCTGAAACGCTTTGTCGAATCGTGCCACCATCAGATTACTCGACCGGTGTGACCGTGATGACGAAATACCGTTAACACCATTGAACTGTCTGAAAAATTCCTATATCATATCAATAGTTATTTGGAATATGTCGTGGTCTATAACAGCATACAAGTTTTCTGGGCTTATGCCTGGCGATATCTTTTTCTTTCGGTCGTGGCCATGACCATGCTCGGCTACGTAGGCCCACACACTGCCGACTCAGAAATGATGCAAGAGCTTGGCAATGTCATTTATCTGCCAGTGGCATTCGACATGATTGCTGTCTACTATATCCTAGCGGTGAAGCATTATAGGAATTTCGCGTTTCGAACCGGACCAAATGGCACTCCCCTCTTTGTCGTTGACACGCTGCTTTTCTGGCTGTGCTGGCGCTGGCGATTCGTTTTTATATTTATTGTCACCCAGGTAATGGTCACGTTGTATATGGCATTCAGCCTGCAACAGATGACCCCCGATTTTATGTATTCATATGTTTTTTTTGCACTTGTTAGTATTACGATACAGAACTATTTATCACTCTGTTGGGTCATGCATAAATTGGTTAAAAAAAAGAAATTGGCTTTAATACCTCAAACAGCATAGGCGTTTATATGCGAATACAGAAATACCTAGCACAACATGGTTATGGGTCACGCAGAGCAATCGAAGAGATGATTCAACAGAAGAGAATACGTGTTAATGGCCAGATCATTCAGCTGGGTTATCTCTATCAACATGGTGACCAAATCGAGATTGACCAACGACTGGTTACGACACACCAGCCCAGTCAACATCAGTGCTTGATTTACCATAAACCCGTTGGGGTATTGTGTAGTCGACAAGACGCAAGTGGTCACCCATTGGTATTTGATCATCTACCAAAACTGAGCGGGACTCGATGGGTTATGGTGGGACGGCTTGATTTAAACACATCCGGTATTTTACTATTTACAACCGATGGAGACTTGGCTTACCGCCTGATGCACCCCAAGTTTTCGGTAGTGCGTGTCTACCAAGTGCGTGTCTTTGGCAAGGTTACACCGCAGCAAATATTGGCAATTGAGCAAGGTCTTGAATTAACCGATGGCCCGGTTCAAGTCGAATCCATCAAACGACTGACACCCAGCCAGCAAAACAAAATCAATCAATGGTTTGAGGTGGTGATTGCTGAGGGTAGAAATCGCGTTGTTCGTCGATTATTCGAATATTTTGGTCATCAGGTCAGTCAGCTAATTCGCAAACAGTACGCAGATATCAGACTGCCTGATCAGCTGAATCAAGGCCAATGGCAGTACTTAACAGCACAACAAAAGGAACGCTTGTATGCAAACTATGCTTAGCGCCTTATCGTTGTCTTTGATTGGCTTGACAACCCTCACCGCTGTCATACAACTAACGGTTCTACACCTCCCGCTCAAGACTGTCATCGGCTCAGCAGTCTTAGCATTACTGATTTATGCTGCTATCGGTAACTGGCCCCTACTGGTTCGCTATTACGAGGTGGAAGCACTCAAGCAGCGAGTGGTTGCCATCCTTTCAGATCCAGATCAATTGATCGACCTACTCGGCCGCCAAATAGTTAAAACACCCATGGATAAAAAGCCCTACCAGATTTTGGCGAAATTGCTCAAACAACACCATCGAAACCAGCAGCTCACAGCGCTTGAGTTAGACTACAGCAACCGGTTTAATGAGGAGCTTAATCGTGTTGGACTCTGATATCTCGTCATGGTATGTGATGGCTTGTGATACGCCCAGGCAATCAGAGCGTCACACACTTCCCTCTGGAGACATTCATACATTGTCATGGGGCAGTGGCACAAAGGAGCTGGTCTTACTCATCCATGGTGCACTGGCCCATGCTGAATGCTGGGCAATGGTTGCGCCTTTTCTGGTGGGACAAGATAGGCTGATTGTCGCCGCTGACCTATCTGGCATGGGCGACAGTCCATGGCTTTCAGAATACTCGATTGCCACGCATACCCAGAATATCATCGACTTATGTCAAATCTACCAAAACTTCGAATCAGTCACGCTCGTTGGACACAGCTATGGCGGTATTATTTCATCGTGTTGCTTTGAGAAAATGGGTTATTCAAACCACGTGAACCACATCCTGATTGATGTATTTCTTGATTTTCTATCACCAAGACATCACATCAACAAACGCTCACCACTCATGGCAAAGCCTGTTCGGTATTACGAGTCCGAAGCACATGCGTTGGCTCGCTTTCGGTTGATACCACCACAGCCAACCAGGCACGATGAACTATTCAATTACCTAGCCAAGTGTTCTGTGGTTGAGACTGATAATGGCTGGCGCTGGAAGTTTGATCCAAAACTGCTATCGTTGATCGGTCACCACCCTGATATTGACACAGAACGCTTGCTGGCGCACATGAAGCAACAAGCCAAAGACGTCTATTACATTTATGGTCAACACACCAGTCGCAGCCTGATTCAGTCAGCACACAAGCTCATGCAAACGCTTGGTCAGCCCACACATTTATTTGCTGTTGATGACGCTTATCATCACATCATGTTAGATAATCCGATCGAACTAACGCACATCATTAATCAAATCCTTAATGATTGCCGATCACGTCATTTTAGATTAGACTAAAGGCATGGATTACATTTGGCTTATCTTGAGTATTATTGGTCTGTCGATCAGTTCAGATTATCTCGTGATTAACAGCCAAAAAATAGCGGCAAAATGCCGTCTATCATCAACCACATTTGGGGCTTTGATCGTTGGACCTGCGACGTCACTGCCAGAGTTGGTGGTGAGTATTGAAGCAATGACCCGGCCATTGCCCGATATTGTTTTTGGTAATGCACTGGGATCTGTGATTGCCAACACATCACTGATTCTTGCAACCAGTTTGTTATTGGTGCCATCGATCGTTATCCAGCGTCAAACCATTGTTTGGCAATTGTTTGACGTGCTAACCCTTGCCTTGTGCTTTGTGTTGAGTCAAACGAATTGGTTGTTATCGCTATTACTCTTGCTGGTATATGGATTAAGGGCCTATGGCAGTTCACGTTTAGAGCACGATTTGAAACCCGTCAAGTCGACAGAGAATTTATGGCTTCTGTTAGGTGTGTTTCTACTGGCGCTCGCTGTATTGCTGTTTTCCTCTGAGTTGTTGATTGACTCATGCCGTTCAATTGCAATTGAGTGGGGGGTGAGTGACCTCGTCATTGGTTTGAGTATCGTGGCCTTGGGCACCAGTTTACCTGAGCTGGCAACCAACCTCTCTAGTATCAAACATGGTGATTATCAGTTAGCTATTGGCAATATCATGGGATCCAATACGGTCTGCCTGTTAGTGATTGCACCGATTGTTGGCTGGTGGGGACAGTTTCCGATTCCAATGATTAATCTAACTCGAGATATCCCGATTATTCTAGTACTGAACGCAGCGGTTTTACTACACACCTATTTACACTGGAAATCTATTGTACCAATGCTACTAATTGTTTTGTATGCTGCGTATCAATTATTGCTTTACTTGTATTAGAGCGCGGTATTGTCTGTGGTAATTAATCAAATAATCGAGCCAACTGGTAATCATAAGAAGTGATACCAGAGACATCAGAACATGATTGACCAACAGCTGCTGATTGATTTCTTCTGCTAGTAGCAACATAAATAAGTAGGCGGCTATGGAGATAAAACATATTTTGCCGAGCATCCTTGACTGAAAGGCCATTTTATTGCCTAGTTGTCGATTGTAATAATATAATTGAGCGGACAATAACACGGCGCGTAACAAATACAATACAAATAACCACAGCGGCAACAGCTGGTTGAGGCTGAGTGTTAGCATCACACAAAATAACAGTAGAAAATCAGCAAAAGGATCTAAGAACTTCCCCAGTCTGGTTTCTTGGTGATTTAGCCGCGCAATGTAGCCATCTAAAAAATCTGTTAATGCGATTAAAATTAGCAGCGTCATTGTCTGAACGGCAATTAGGCCGTAGCGTATGAGACACAGGCAAAAAGGCAGCGTCATGATGATTCTAAAGATCGTCAGTAAATTAGGGGCATTTAGCCAATCAGTTCGGCTGTGTGTCACATTTGTCATCGGTATTGCTTACATACACTATGATACATTATGTTGCATTTTTTCATCAAAATCAATGGATCTTTCACACCAGGGCACCTGGATTAACAATATTAATCTATTTTTCCATCATCATTGACAATGGTTTTGACAAAACTTATATTGTTGTGTAGTTATCTTTTGGTTTTTTTATGCAGAGAACACGGCAGTCTCAGTTGCTTTTCTTTTCACTCATGACTGGACTGACATCGGGATTTCCATATTTGCTGACTAGTGACACACTCAAAATCTGGATGAGTCTATCTAACATCAGTTTGGTCTACGTTGGCCTGGCTTCATTAATTAACCTACCGTACACACTCCGGTTTTTGTGGGCGCCTGTGATTGATTCAATTGGGTCGTATCGCAAAGCATATGGTATCGTTTCGATTTTTTTGTGTGCTTTCACCCTATTTACTTTATCACTGTGTCAAATTGACAAACAGCCGCTATTGTCAGCCTTGACTGCTTCTTTTACCGCTTTTTTTGGGGCATCATCCAGTGTTGCACTTGAGTCACAATGGCTGCTATCCATGACCACTGACGAGCGTCAAGCATGCATTGGCATGAATAATTTTGGATTCCGATTGTCATTGATTATCACCGGTGCGCTATCCATTGTTTTAGCCGACTGGATCAGCTGGAAAGTGACCTACCAAGTCATGTCAGCTTTAATGATTCTTCAAGGGATGTATTTCATCTATTGTCCAATCGCATTGGATCAGCAGTCCCATCAGCCCATTCAACATTGTATGAGTAATCTGCTGAGTTTAATTAATCGTCTGATTAATCAGAAACAGACTTTACTGTTTATCATTAGCTATAAAATAACCGATGGATTCGTGTTAAACATGTTGTCAATTTTCATGTTAAAAGCGCTCCACATCAGCCCAACTAATATTGCTATCATACACAAAGTTGTTGGTCTATCGATGAGCTTGTGCGGTGCTTTTTTTGCCACCTGGTATATTAAGCGTTACCAATTAACCCACTCGCTCAAAGTATTTGCTTTATTTCAGTCTGGCACAATTATATTACTGGCTTGTATTGCCTATTACCCGCCAGATAATCTAGCCTATGTCGTGGTCATCATTGCCACCGAAACATTCAGTAATGGCTGTTTGAGCATCGCCATCATGAGTTATGTGCTCAATTTAATCAATCCGGAATACGCTGCTACCGAATACGCACTTTACACCACGCTATCCTCACTTTCACGCTACATCATAGGGCCTTTTACCGGGATATTAATCACTTACACGAGTTGGTCACAATACTTTGTGTGTGCCTCACTGATTGGGTTGACTTCGGTGTGGTTGTTAACGCAGGCACAACAGGCTGATCGAGAAATTGGCTTAACTAATTCACCTGATTAGCGCGATAGAGCACAATAGACCATGTCTAGCATCTGTTTTTTGAGATGCCCCTTGATCAGCCCCTTCTGTACTTGTTCGATCTTTATACATTGCTCAAGCGCAGATCTTGCTGCATGAATAGACCATTGTCCGAGTGACGATTGAAGTTCTTTTGCCTTCCAGGGATTTATCTTGAGTTGTTTGACCCGTTCTGCAGTGGACAATCCCGCTTGTTGTGCACTGAGTAGTTGTAATAAAAAACGTAAGTTTTGACAATGGAGTCGATAGAGATGAAGCCATTGATCTTCATTGGCCTGTTCTAGCCAATTGATTATCGGCTTGATGGATTGATTGCGGCTCATTAAGCTATTGGCTATACTGAAAACACTGTGTTGCTTGGTTAGACGACTTAAGATTAAGTCTGGCTGGTTGGATACAGCTAGTTGAAAGAGTTGATGGCATAATGTTGAAAAAGAATCCCGAGTCGCCTGATCTAAGCATTGTATGGACTGATTGGACACGGTTAACTGGCTAACCGTTAAGCAGTCTTTGATCCAGGCCATCCGTTCTTTCGTCTTAGGTGACCTAGCGAGACTGGTAGGCATCGTTGTTTTGCTGGCACTGGCTGCTTGATGCAGAAAAATTAATGACTGATTTGGATTGTGTGTTTTCGTGAGTTCTTCGATTACTTTTTTAGCATGGCTGGATAGATTAGTTAAGTAGGTTATTGAACCATTATCAAATAGATCTCGATTGGTCAGTC
>DLBP01000041.1 GCA_002480165.1 Proteobacteria bacterium UBA7821
TGGCAGAGTGGTCATGCAGCGGCCTGCAAAGCCGTTTACGCTGGTTCGATTCCGGTCCTAGCCTTTGAAAATGCCCAGGTGGCGAAATTGGTAGACGCAAGGGACTTAAAATCCCTCGGAATTTGTAGTTCCGTGCCGGTTCGACCCCGGCCCTGGGTAACATTTAGAGTGCAGTTTTGTATTTATTTTTTTTGGCACATCGATTACTTCGAGCCAAACAAAGACATCAATTAGCTTCCACAGCCTCTTGGGTCTCTGCTGTTGGTCTGACACTGGGGTTAATGGTGTTGATCACAGTCAGTTCGATCATGAATGGGCTCGATCAAAATATAAAACAAGAATTACTCAACCATGTTGAGCAGATCGTCTTACTACAAGACATCCAGTTCATTGACAATGATTTAAATAAGATCGCCAATAATTCAGATATCACTGCGACCGCTCCATTTGCCCGAGGACAAGCGCTTGTGTCGGCAAAAGGACAATACCAGCCTGTCGATTTATATGGCATCGACCCTAAGCTTGAGCGTGTAGCCAACCCAAGTTTGTTTGATTCTGTCATCGTCGGACAGCTGGGACAGCTCGAATCAGGTCAGTTTAATGTGGTCTTAGGTGAGGTATTGGCACGGAGGCTCAATGTTCGACTCGGTGATAAAATAACAATCGTACTGCCCAGCCTAACCAACTCGATTATCGGTGTTGAACCGATGATTAAACGACTGAAGGTATCCGGTGTTTTTACTTACGATCAAGCATTTTCGCAAGAGCAGAATCGGTTGTATATTCACTATCAGGATGCTCAGAAACTATTGGCAAAAGAACACATAATCACCGGCTACCGGTTGGTTCCGACTGTGTCCGAGTATCAAGCCAGTATCCTGTCACGGCTTGCTGATGATTTTCCCAATGCGACAGTAACCCACTGGTCTGAGCGCTACAGTCAATTCTTCAACGTGTTACAGATACAAAAAAATGTGTTCATGATTGTTGTCTTCTTATTGGTCGTGATGGCAGTTTTCTATAGTACTTCTTCGTTAGTTGTCATGGTATCAGAGAAAAAAACTGAGATAGCGCTACTGCGTTCTCTTGGCATGCCTTCATCTCATGTGGTGACCCTCTTTTTGATTCAGGGATTTATCTTATCGTTGATCGGCGTTGTCCTTGGGACGCTGTCAGGCCTGTTGTTATCAACCTACATCACGCCAGTGAGTGGATGGCTTGAGCAGGTCTTGGGGGTTGAATTTATCAATAAGTCTGCCTTCATGATTGATCAAATTCCAAGCCAAATTGTCTGGCAGGATGTGGTTGGGATCATATCGGCAACCATGTGTTTGATTTTGACTTCGACGCTATATCCAGCATGGTGTGCGTCAAAAGTTGATCCCGCGGGGTTATTAGCACATGATTGAGTCAGAAAGCCTGCTACTTCAAGCTAAGTCAATTAGCCATAACTATGAAGATGGTGTCGACCAAGTGTCGGTACTAAGAGCGATTAGTCTATCATTACATCAGTCTGAAACGTTAGCAATAACAGGTGTGTCAGGGTCAGGTAAGACGACTCTACTGAATATATTAGCTGGTTACCTAAAACCATCCTTTGGTGAGGTCTACTACAAAGGGCAATTATTATCAGACATGACAGCCAAACAGGTCTCAGAGTACCGAAACCGCGCTATTGGCTTTATTTATCAGCGTCACTATATGGTGCGTGAACTAACGGTTATTGAGAACGTCGCTCTGCCACTGATGATACAGGGCGGTTATACGCTCGTTGATGCATATTGTAAAGCAGCTGAAGTGCTGTCTGCGGTAGATTTATTAGAGCATATACATTTTTATGCCAATCAGATATCAGGTGGGCAGCGTCAACGTGTTTCGGTCGCACGTGCATTGGTCACTGATCCAGATATTGTTCTAGCTGATGAGCCAACTGGGTCATTGGATCCAAAAAATAGCGAACAGCTGATGAGATTGTTATTAAATGCGACACAAACGAGAGGGACTACTCTCATTATTGTGACACATGACCGCGATGTCGCAGCCCAATGCGAGCGCTTTCTGGAGCTTTGATCAAGAGGCTGATAGGCGGCGACAGCTTTGCCAGTATTGATTCTGCCTGTGTCGAGTGGCGATGATAGAATGGTAATCAAAAGCAAGTGTTGTGAAATGGTTTGATACAATGAACAAACGATCAGTAGGTCTCAGTTGATCTGACAGGTTGTTCAATATTTCCATCGCCTGCAAGAGGTTCTGTTGGTCTAGTCCAGTCTCGGGTTCGTCAATAGTGATTAGCAAAACTTGGTTCTGATTCTTCTCGATACTCATTCTGATGTCATTTTGTAGCTTGTATAATTGAGACAGGGTATGTTGACCGTCACTCATATGAAATTGTTGGTTGCTTTTAAAGTTTGGTTGGAGAACAGTGATTGCTTTCCCAGCTGGTTGTTGTTTGATTACATTCCACATGAGTATCTCAGCCAAAGTTGACTTGCCGGCTGCATTTTGGCCATTTATTAGGTTTACCTTACTGAGTTGGTCGGTCTCTATTCTGTAGGGTGTGACGCCTTTACGTTTGAGTAAACGCTCAATGCGTTCTTGTGGGGTGTGGCTCGTGATGTCAATCGTTTTACCTAGCAGTGTCAAATTGGTTGATATGTTCCTGGAGTGTTCTGCGATGGTGTGAGTAGACTTGGCTAACTCCATGATGTATATCGCGCTTCTAATGGGTATGATGGGGGAAATGGTTGGTGATAAGACAATGACATAAAACATCACCATATCGGTTATCATTGTCAGAAATTCAGTTAGGAGTTGTCTAGATAAAATGACTTTGTTATTGGTCTGTGGCTCAGTGATGGTAGCCAGTTGATTCATTTGCTGATAAGTCGTTTTTTGTTTACTTTGATTGTTAGATTTGATCTTCGATACCACTGAATCTGTGAGTAGGCCACTTGTCCAGCTATCGGCGTGAGATTTGACAATGAGTAGAAAAGCCGCTGCTGCAATACCACAATAACCAGTTGCGAGTAAGTAGGGCATAATTGTGTACAGGAATAGCGTGCTCTCAATATATCCGGTTACTGCGCATATAGAAGAGTTAATTAGACCGGATAGATAGTCAAGCTGGTTCGCCTCATTGTTCTCTGTGCTGATGTGACTGGCTACTTGGATACTGACACGATGTGCGTAATCGGTTCTAATGTACTCGATCATCTTTTTTATTCTGGGCTTGATGTAGGTAATCAGTATGGGCAGTAGACTAGCGGATAGACTGCGAGTGGATAGCAATTTTATGATCATTTTCAATGCAATGACGTAAGCTGTGATTAGTAACAAGACGAAACTCGTGTATAGCTGCATGCCTCTACTGCCTCTGATTTCGTTAGCAATTAATGAGAAGTATCCAGCTGAGCGACGTCCTGAAGAGACTGAGGCGTTGGTCTGTGATCCGTTTTGATTATCTGATTTGTAAGTCACTATTCACTTGTTTAATAAATTATCATCTTATGGCATTGTTAAATAATTGTCAATTGTATTTGTGTTGAAAATGTAAACTGGTCTATACTGTGACAGTTAGTTTAATAGGTGAATCCGGCTATGGTTGATCGCGAAGTAAAATCTGGTGTGCTACTACTGCTATTTACTATACTGGCACTCATTGTTAGCAACTCCTCGTTTGCAGACAGCTATTCAGACTTACTGCATAGCCACATACAAATATTATTTAATGGTTATGGTTATAACAGCTCTTTTTTACACTTTGTTAACGAAGGCTTGATGGCTGTTTTCTTTTTTCATGTGGGCCTCGAAATTAAACATGCCTTTGTCGCTGGTGAGTTGCGTGGTAGGAAGGCAATTCTTTTTCCTGCTGTTGCTGCTTTAGGGGGCATGTGTGTCCCTGCGTTGATCTACAGTTTTGTTGTCTCTGACGTGCCAAATGGCCAATATGGTTGGGGAATCCCAGTTGCAACAGACATCGCTTTCTCTCTGGGTTTGTTCATGCTTTTTTCATCCTCATTGCCGGTTGTATTGAGAGTGTTTTTGATTTCGTTAGCAACATTTGATGACATTGGTGCAATCGCCATTATTGCCGCATATTACACCTCGGAGTTATCCATTTATTTGTTGCTTGCGACACTGTTATTGTCCACATTAATGCTCTATCTCAATGTTAGGCAGTACGCGCACATTGGCAGTTACATCGTGTTAGGATTCATTCACTGGTGTTTCATGCTAGAGTCGGGTGTTCATGCCACCTTGTCTGGTGTATTGGCCGCTTTATTAATACCCATGACGCATGATACGCATACCCGACTAGAGGAGTTGACAGAATATCTTTATCCGATTATTTATTATGGTATTTTGCCCATATTTGCTTTCTTAAACGCTGGAATACCTTTGTTTGGCTATCCTATGGCAGAAATATTATCGACTAAGATTGCTGTGGGGATTTGGTTGGGCTTGCTGGTTGGTAAGCCGCTGGGTATATTGGTCTTTGTTTATGTGTCTGAAAAGCTGCACTGGGTGAGTTTGCCGAAAGGCGTGAATTATACCCACATCTTAGGTATTGGTTGTTTGTGTGGTATAGGTTTTACGATGAGTTTATTTATAGCGGCACTTGCATTTAATGATGCAGATATGAGTTATCAGATGGCTAGTCGAAGTGGTATATTATTAGGGTCATTCTTGTCTGCTATTGCTGGCAGTATAGTTTTGTTCTATTCGAAGAAAAATCCATCCGTTGTGGTGCCGTCAGAACACTGAGGTTGCTGGTGTTGACTGGGTTGATGCTGGGTATCTAACTTAGGCTTCTGAAAAAACTTGACATTTTCTAAATTTCTGGTAACATAAGACTAGTTTATAATTAATATAAGTGAATATGAACAAAGATCTTATCACGACGGGTTTACTGTCAGCTGGGTTTCTATTGATACCGCTAACATTTCTCATAATGCAACTGTGCAATTTACCTTTGGTATTATTTATTTGTTTGATCGGACTTGGAATCAGTTTACTATTTAGTGCGGTCATGAATAGCCAAGGTTTTAACTTGCCTGGGTGTATTGAAATAAAACAACAAGCAAAAAACTCTGGCGAATTAGATTTGATCGTAGGAGGATCTAGTAATCATCAACCTTCAACAAGTCTAACATCGCCAGCTGGCTTGACTACGGAATTATCCGTCGGAAGGATGGAATCCACAGGGGCAGTGCCTTCAACAATAGCTAATGTCTTATTTAATATGGGTAAATCAAGCCCGTTTTCTAGCCGTTGATGTAAAATACGAACAGCTGATACGCCCTCAGTTACTTGGCCAATTTCAGTTTGTGCTTGGCTAACACTCATGCCAGTTGCAATCAGTTGCCCCAGACGCCTATTGCGAGATAAACTTCCCGTGGTGGTTAGTACTAAGTCGCCTAAGCCTCCAAGCTGGTCGCAGGTTGCTTCTAAGCCACCCAGGTGAGTGACAACCGCCTTCATCTCTGCTAATGCTTGGACAATAAGCCAGGCTTGTGCGTTGTGGCCATGTCCAAGACCAACAATGATGCCACTTGCAACGGCAGCTATGTTTTTATATATAGCTGACCACTGTAGCCCGGTGATGTCAGTGCTGGGTAGTATTTTGAGTGGCCACTTTTCAAAAAGAGTCGATGTTTTATCGACAACGTCTGAGTTTTTGCTTGCGCAGATCATCGATGAAAATAGCCCGCTCGCTAATTCATCAGCAAAGCAGGCACCCGATAAAACTGCGATTTGCTCAATGGGTATACCACGCTCGACCATAATGTCAGTGGGTGTTTTGCCCAGACAAGGTGCGCCCAACAATCCTTTGGTTGCGACTATCCAGGTTTTTGTTGTGGTTGCCCCTGGGATATCCATGCACCGGTCAATTAGCTCAATGACAGAAGTGCTGGGGACAGCTATGACCCAAGTCGATGCGTTGGATAGCGCT
>DLBP01000065.1 GCA_002480165.1 Proteobacteria bacterium UBA7821
CGCCCGCACTACCAAATACTTGAGATCAGCCCAAGCCGAATCGCTGAGCAACAACAAGTCCTTAAACAAGCAATGACTCAAGACCAGCACAGTATCGAATGGATCGATACGCTACCCAAGCATTCCGTTAACGGTGTTGTGATTGCAAATGAAGTACTCGACGCCATCTGTTTTGAGCGATTTAGGTATACAAATGGCACCATCGAACTGTGTCATGTAGACGACGATTTTCAACCACACTTCCGCCCATGGCATCCAAAAGACAACAGCCTTGACTACCTACTAAGCACCAGCTCGTCTTGGCCCGATGGCTACACGAATGAGATTCGACCCCTGACACACGCATGGATCACTGGCTTAGCAGAGGCACTGGCATCCGGCGCTATTTTTATTCTAGATTATGGTTATGGTCAAAGAGAATACTATCATCCAGAACGAATCAATGGGTCGCTTCGGTGTTATCATCAACACACAACAAACATTAACCCGTTTATTCATTTAGGACAACAAGACATCACCTGTGATGTTGACTTCACTGCTGTGGCCATGGCCGCAACAGATAACCAACTGACCGTAGAAGGTTACTTATCACAAGCCAACTACTTGATGAACTCTGGCTGTCATCAGCTCCTGCGTAACTGCAATCCGCAAGCACTCCAGCAGGCCAAACAAGTATTCATGCCAAATCACATGGGAGACCGATTTAAAATCATCGGCCTAAGCAAACACATACCGCCGCTCGAACACTTTAACCAATACAACCAAAATCATCTATTATAACTCACTGTTTGCGTCAACCAACTTGAAAAAAACCAATTGATCACTATATGTATAATTGAAAACTCACTGACAAGACATGAGGTATAGCATGACCAAAATCAAAGAACCAATCGACTCTACTGAACTTGAACAACCAACTGATAATCCATCTGAATGCCTAACAACTAAAGTCAGACAGCTAGAAGATCAAATCCAAACACTACAAGACGATCTTGAGAAAAGCAAAGACAAACAGATGCGTCTTTTAGCCGACTCAACCAACCGAGAAAGACAACACCAAGAGAAAGTCAAACAAACAAGAGAGTATGCGCTCACGCAGTTTTCAGAGCAGCTAATTCACGTATTGGATGCTCTTGAAAGCGGCCTTAGCCACATTCCCCAACCAGCTGACAATCAGGAGTTAACCGCACTTAAAACAGGGTTAGACATGACACAAAAGATGCTGTTGAAACTCCTGGAGGATCATGGCCTAAAAACAATCAACACACAGGACTGTTTATTTGATGCCAAGGTACACGAGGCCATCGGAACAACCTGTGACAGTGAACAACCCAACAACTGGATTACTGATACGATTCAAAAAGGCTACCAACTCAAAGACCGGCTAGTCAGACCGGCTAGAGTAATCATCAATCAACTGACTGAAAAAAAACAGAGCACTTGATTTTATATGACTCATCCTTATATATAGTTTGAGACTGTATTAACCAAATAAAACGATAGGAGATAAACAATGGCACAGGTAATAGGCATCGATTTAGGCACAACCAACTCTTGTGTATCAGTGTTCACTAGCGGGTCAGCAGAAGTTTGCCCAAATGAACAAGGTAACCAAACAACCCCATCATGCATTAGCTTGACAGAGCAAGAACGCTTAGTTGGCGATCCTGCAAGACGACAAATTGTCGCTAACCCAGACAATACATTTTACGAATGGAAGCGTATCATCGGGAGTTCTTACGATGAAATCAAAGATAAGGTCAACTTAGGCTACCCGATCAAAAAAGCAAAAAATGGCGATGCTGTTATCCCCGTAACCGAGGATGGTAAAGAGGACCAGTGGCACGCAGAGAAGTTTTCTGCCATCATTTTACAAAAAATGAAGCAATACGCAGAAAGCCATACTGGCCAAGCAGTGACTCAAGCTGTTATTACAGTGCCAGCATACTTTAACGACCGTCAACGACAAGCTACCAAAGATGCTGGTAAGATTGCCGGATTAGAAGTATTGAGAATCATTAATGAGCCAACTGCTGCTGCACTTGCCTATGGCCTAGATAAGAGTAGCGATGAGCAAAAAATCGCGGTATACGATTTGGGTGGTGGTACTTTTGATGTGTCTATCATTGAAATTCAAAATATAGACGGTGAAAAGTCATTTGAGGTGTTGTCGACCAATGGTGACACACACCTAGGGGGCGCTAACTTTGACCAGGCGCTAATTGACTACATTGCTAGTGAATTTAAAAAAGAAAATGGCATTGATTTAACCAAAGACCAACAAGCACTGCAGCGCTTGAAAGAAGCAGCAGAAAAGGCTAAAAAAGAGCTATCATCGACTAACCATACAGAAGTTAGCCTCCCATTTATCACGATGGACAGCACTGGCCCCAAACACTTAAGTGTCAAAGTGAGCCGATCCAAATTCGAATCACTCGTTGAAGATTTGGTTAAAAACACACTTAAGCCATGTGAGATAGCTTTAAAAGATGCTGGTCTAAAAGCAAGTGATATCGACAACGTCATTTTAGTCGGCGGTCAAACACGGATGCCGAAAGTTCAGGATTCTGTCAAAGATTTTTTTGGGAAAGAGCCTCGAAAAGATGTCAACCCAGATGAAGCGGTTGCTATGGGTGCTGCTATCCAAGGTGCGGTACTATCTGGTAATGTTTCTGACATCCTACTGCTTGACGTAACACCATTATCCCTCGGCCTTGAGACCATGGGTGGCGTGATGACCAAGCTCATCGAGAAAAACACAACCATACCGACTAAAAAATCACAGACCTTCTCCACGGCTGAAGACAATCAAACCATGGTGACTGTTCATGTACTACAGGGTGAGCGGAACATGGCGTCTGCTAACAAATCGTTAGGCCAGTTCAACTTGTCTGACATCCCACCAGCACCTCGTGGTATGCCACAAATTGAAGTGACCTTTGATATCGATACCAATGGTATACTCCATGTGTCAGCTAAAGATAAAGCATCTGGGAAAGAGCAAAAAATCGTCATCAAGTCCTCTGGTGGTTTGTCTGATCAAGAAATTGAGAAGATGGTCAAGGACGCAGAAGACAATGCTGAAGCGGATCAAAAATTTCAGGAGCTGACGACACTACGTAATGAAGCAGAGGGTCTAATCCACGCGACAGAAAAAGCCATGAAGGATCTGGGCGATGACAAATTAGATGCTGGTGAAAAGGAGCAAGTCAATGCTGCTATCGGCGATCTAAGAGAGCGGTTGAAATCGGATGACTTCGATGCGATTAAACAGGCACAAGAGACACTTCAACAAGCATCTCATAAAATGTCTGAGAAACTGTATCAACAGCAAGCTAATGCGGCACAAACCGACAGCCAGCCTAGCCAAGAAGCTGCGGCACCAGAGGGTGATAATGTGGTCGATGCTGAGTTTGAAGAAGTTGATGACAAAAAATAAACCGCTAGAATATATAAACAGCACCGCTCTAGGGCGGTGTTGTTTATTGGTTTCAATACATTAGGAATGGTATACAATGTCGAATAAACGTGATTATTATGAAGTGCTAGGGATTGATAAAGGTGCTGATGAAGCCGATATCAAAAAAGCTTTTAAGAAAAAAGCCATGAAGCATCACCCTGACCGTAATAAATCTGATCCCCAGGCAGAAAACAAATTCAAAGAAATCAATGAAGCCTATGAAATTCTTTCTAACCCGAGAACCAAACAACAGTATGATCAATTTGGGACAGCGGACCCGATGGGTGGTGGTTCTGGACAAGGCTTTCAAGATGTTAGCGATATATTCAGTGAAATATTTGGTGACATGGGTGATATGTTTGGTGGTGGGCAACGTCAGCAGCGACAAAAAGGTAAGAACATACAATACCAAAAAGCCATCACACTTGAGCAAGCTTTTGCTGGCTGTTCAGTCGATATCAATATCCCTGCAACAAAAGTATGCCCCCACTGCCGTGGGCAAGGTGTTGTGACGATACAACAAGGGTTTATTGCCATGCAACAAACCTGCCCAAGTTGTCAAGGATCAGGTCAAATCAGAGACCCAAATGGAAAAGACCGAAAGCTGACTGTTAAGATACCTAAAGGCGTATCGACAGGAGACCGAATTCGTGTTAATGGAGAGGGCTACAGCAGTGCGGGCGGTCACAAAGGTGACTTGTTTGTATCCGTTGAAGTCAAACCACACCATTTATTTGAACGAGAGGACTCCAACCTCATCTGCGAGGTACCGGTTGATATCGTTGCCGCATCGCTTGGTGCAACCATTGATGTTCCAACACTCGATGGTCGTGTCCAATTAAAAATACCGTCTGAAACTCAGAATGGTCGATTATTCAGACTTAGAGGCAAAGGCATGCCAAGCCTTCGAACAAGAGATAGCAGTGGTGATTTAATTTGCAAGATTTGTGTCGAGACACCCGTCAGGCTCAATGTCGAGCAAAAGAACCTGTTACAACAACTCGGCGAGTCCATGCGAGCAAGTGGTGTTCATAAGAACACACCCAAAATGAAAAACTGGGTAAACAGCATTAAAAGCTTCTTCTCTGATTAGAGGGGTTAGCCGTTACTCTGTTCATGTAAACTGGAGACAAATCCCCAGTTTTCAAAGCTACCGCCCTCATCAAGAACATCGTGGCTTAGGAACATATTCATGAGCTGTTCAACGTTAGCAACCGTCTTCAAGTGATCTTGCTTAACGTATAGATAAATGCCTTGTACCAATGGGTACTGATTGTTGTCGATGGTTTTAGCCGTAGGTAGAACCGCATCGATTGCAATTGGTTCAAGCAGACTCCCATAGGTCAATAAATCTGAATTCATCATCAGCGCAATGGCATCATCGTTTTGCAATAAGCTTCTGATTGCCATCTCAACATTGGGCAGTGTTCTCCAAGCCCCATCTTGCCGAATAGATTTACAGATAACGTCATATTGCCTTGGGTTTGAGGCTGCTATTTTAGCCAATTGCTCAAATGACTGGCACCCCGCTTCAACACCAGACTCAACCAGTGATTTTCTAGCAGTAGACTCATTTTCAGGGCCATAAATAATGATGCGCTGATCGGGTAGACTTGGGTCTATATCAGACCAAAACAAGTGATTATTGAGTACAAGCTTATTCGTATCATCTGGAACATACTTAGCCAGAGCCAGATACAGGTGTTTCGGTGTTAAGGTGAATGTCTTATTGGCTTTAGCACTCACCAGAACTGCGGCATCTTTGCCAAGATGGAATTCTAGCGCGGTCACCTGGTTCGCTTCACAGGCTTTTTTTTCAGCGTCAGTCATCTGTCTTGAGGCAATCAACATATCGGGGGTATCCAAACCGTTACCCGCACACAGAAAATCGATGCCAAGTTTGTTGTTGATCTGATCAACTTGTGGCGCTACTTTGCCTCTCATTTTAAAGTCATTGGCCAATATGGTAGAAAACGAGGCAACTTCATGACTAGCAACGACACTCACGTACTCACGATCAACCGCACTGAGGTGAGCGGTTTGCAAACAAATTAAACAGATCAGACAGGACAAGCAAGATGGTAACTTTCGCATAGGAAGCCTTATTTGAAATTCTTTATAATTATACTCCATCAGCAGTAATAGGCAAATATTTGCTGGCAATTCTCAAAAAAGATACTGTTTAAATTAGCTTTTCGATTAATCCATTGATTTTTTGGCTGTGACAGAGTATGATTTAGCTTTGACACAAAGGCAAATCCGACATGAAAAAACTTCCTGTTACCCTTTTGTCAGGCTTTTTAGGTTCTGGCAAAACCACATTACTCAATCACATTTTAAACAACAACCAACAACTAAAAATAGCCGTTATTGTCAATGATATGTCTGACATTAACATCGATTCACAGATGATTAAAAAAAACAGCAGTGCGCTAACCCGAACGCAAGAGAAGTTGGTTGAGATGTCCAATGGCTGCATATGCTGTACGCTAAGAGAAGATTTATTAGTAGAAATAAGGCAACTGGCCACCAATCATGATTTTGACTACTTAGTCATTGAGTCAACTGGGATTAGTGAACCACTGCCAGTTGCAGAGACGTTTACATTCGAAGATGAAGCGGGTGTCAGCTTATCAGATATTGCAACACTAGATACAATGGTTACCGTTATTGATGCGGTTAACTTCCTAACAAACATCGAATCAATTGAGTCATTAAAAGACATCAATTGGCAAACAGATGATCAAGACCAAAGAAACGTTGCTCACCTGTTAGTCGACCAAGTTGAATTCGCTAATGTGATTGTCATCAATAAAATTGATAACCTATCGTCCGCTGAACTGAAGCAGGTCAAACGCGTGATTAAGGCGCTCAACCCTGATGCAAAATGTCTTGATACAAACTATGCCAACATTGCACTAGCTGAGATTATCAATACTGGCTTATTTAGTTTTGATAAAGCTGCCGAATCCCCAGGCTGGCTCAAAGAAATGCGAGGTGAGCACATCCCTGAAAGTGAGGAATACAACATCTCAAGTCTGAGTTATCGAATCAATCGACCATTTCATCCGACCAGATTTTTAAACTTCATCAACACTGACTTAAAGGGTGTCTACCGTGTGAAGGGTTTTTTTTGGTTATCAACACAAATGGATCTGGTGGGTCAGATCAATGGCGCTGGCAACTTAGCCGAAATATCCCCTGTTGGCAGATGGCTTGCTGCAGTACCTGAGAGTGAGTGGGACATTGATGATGAAGAAACGAAACAGTCTATTAAAGAAAACTGGGATACAGTCTATGGTGACCGGCGACAGGAACTGGTATTTATTGGTATTGATATCGATAAAGACTTTATCCGACACCACTTAGACAACTGTCTACTAACTGATACTGAGTATGCGGCTGGCCCAAACACCTGGAAAGATCATGATGACCCATTTGGTCAGTGGTCAACAGAAGAAATCAAAACGGGAACCTGATTCAAGCGGTCTAGTCAGAACACCTGTACTTGTGAGAAATTGATTTGTGTAAACACAGTGATTAGATCTTTTTTCTTTCGCACCCCAATTTTATCTTTGACGTTTTTCAGGTAAAATTCGATTGTTCTTGCCGACAAGTTGAGTTCTTCCCCAATTGCTTTCATACTCATGCCGAGTAGGCAGAGTTGGATGCACTCTGCTTCTCTTTGAGTTAGATAGATCCCTTCCCAAGCTTGACTCAAATGGTACTGTTTTGGCTTAGAGACTGAGCCAGGGATGGGGTCTTGATCTCGACGGCTGTATTGATCGCCTATTAAGGTTAAACCAAAAAAATATTGTTCATCATGGCTATTTTCAACCTCTTTAACAATGATATCCCAGTACGACATATTCCCCCCTGCTCAAGTTAATGCGTATTCGCATAGATCAATAATGCATTAATACATGGATTTGAATATCAGTCAATATGTGCTATTGTATTAACAGTCAAAACGCACAGGACATAATGGCCATCTACCCTATTCTTCAGTACCCAGATCCTCGACTGTCACAAGCTGGGCAAGTTGTGACAGATTTTTCTGATGCGACTCAAATAATTATTGATAACATGATCGAGACACACTATGCGCAAAAAAATTGTGCAGCGCTTGCAGCCACTCAGCTTGGTATTCCCTTACAAATAACGGTTATTGACTTCAGTGAAGAAAAAAATGATTTACTGGTCTTGGTCAACCCAGTCCTGACACCCGTTGGCACTCAGACAACCTGTACAAAAGAAGGCTGCATGTCAGTTGGCTTATACACCAATCAACACATCCAAGCCAAAGTCGAGCGTGCTGAGACAATCTTGGTCAAAGCCCAAGACCGCTATGGCCAACCAATAGAATTTGAAGCGGATGGATTTCTTGCCAAATGCATTCAGCACGAATGCGATCACCTACATGGCAAAATATTTCTTGACCATCTCAAGCAAGTTACTCGTCAGATTTTAGAGAAAAAGATTAGAAAATGAATCAGATAAACATATTATTTTGTGCCACTCATGCAGAATTAGCCCTACCATCACTTGCTAAAATCATCGAATCAAATCATCACATTGTCGCTGTGGTGACCGCCCCAGATACCAGGTCAGGTCGAGGTCGAAAACCAGCTATATCACCGATTAAAGCCCTTGCACAGCAACACAGCTTAACCGTATTGCAACCCACGTCGCTGTCTTCAGATCAAGAATACGAACGATGGAAATCGTTGTCATTTGATCTGATGATTGTTGCAGGCTATGGACTTATTTTACCCAAGAGAATCATTCTACTGCCACGATATGGCTGCATCAATGTTCACCCATCCCTCTTACCCAGGTGGCGAGGCGCTTCCCCAGTACAAGCAGCAATTAGCAATCAGGACAAAACCACTGGCGTGTCCATCATACGACTCAATGAAAAAATGGATGCGGGGGATCTCATATTGCAACAAACGCTGACGCTTACTGGCCATGAAAAAACACCAGAGCTCATGGCATCATTAGCGGATATGGGCTGTCATCTACTGATGCAGGCCATCGATCTAATTATCCACGAGCGTGCTGTTTACAAAGCTCAAGATGACACGCAAGCAACCTATTGCACAAAGCTAAGCAAACAAGACGCTGTATTAGACTTTAATCAAACAGCATTGGCGCTGTATGCACAAATACGAGCATTACAACCCTGGCCATCAAGCGAGGTGACCCTAACGGATGGCACTGTTATGAAAATAAAGTCCGCCTCATTCCATCCCATCCATGAAGACACAGCACACAGTCCAGGTATCTTAATCAAAACAGACCGAGACCAGGGGATGCTGATTGCCTGTGGACAAGACGCAATCTGGCTACATACCATTCAAATGCCAAACAAACCGATGATGCCAGCCTACCAGGCCCAACTCGGCTACCCAAAGCTGTTCGCGCTAAAAAAGCGTATTATATCCCAATAAGCTTGCTATTTGTTACACTTTGTGTTATTTTACAATAAAAGCATAAGGTACAAAAATGATCAGGGCATTATTACAAAGAACGCTATCACTATTTCACCGTCTATTGTATGGCACACCCAATCTGTTAAACCAGCTAACACAGCAGCATCAACAACTACTCACAAACAGCTCATCAAACACACCCATGAACGTTTCGTTCACTCGTGATGATAATGGATTTGTCTCAATTAATCCCACAGACACAAATCAGGTACCACCGACCTCCATCGATGGTCCAGGTTCAGACCGGACAATACACAGC
Source organism: Proteobacteria bacterium UBA7821 (assembly GCA_002480165.1). Classification (GTDB taxonomy): domain Bacteria; phylum Pseudomonadota; class Gammaproteobacteria; order Comchoanobacterales; family Comchoanobacteraceae; genus UBA6594. Next base: position 9,215 of record DLBP01000065.1, read on the forward strand.
GTATTTGCTTTGATCGATGCCAGTGGCCGAGAAGGATTCGAATGCCGACTTAACACCATCAAGCAACAAATTGAAAAAAGCATTGCTGAAAATCCAACGAATTGTTGTATCCATATTTACGGCTTCAGTCGAGGCTGTCATATTGCAGCGTCTGCTATTGATTACATTCGTCGTGAGCACCCTCACATCAAAACAATCAGAGCCTGCTTCATCGATCCCGTTCATGGGATGTTTAATCGGATCGGATCTCGTATTGACCTTGAAAGCCTCACTCCCCCTGATCCTACATCAGCAGCCAATGAGGGCACAACACTGGATTACTACGCAATCATATCCATCGGCACAGAATACCCGATTGTGCATTCAATTGAAGAAGTAACCCTACCCAAATCAGGTCGTATATTATCGAAAGTACCGAAAGAAAACACATTTTACTCGGAGCATTCACACACACACACACCATACCACGAAGTTAGCCACACGATTGTCCAGTCAATAGCCAGACGTGATACCAACCCACTGGTGTTCACTTGCTATGGCACCACAGAAAAATTCGATGATATTATCAATTCTCCCAGGTCCCACTGCCTTGATGTGGGTCTATTATATCGCTGTAAGCTCAACGAGTTGGCCAGAACTTCAGATGAGCTCTTAAAAATAGCACAAGATCAATCGAAACAGACACTACAGAACATCAATGAACCCAGGCAAGCTGGCCTTACTGCCAGACCATAGCTGTTGCGTTGCTACCAAATAGCTAACTACTGGCTAAACAAAGCCTCCAAGTCCTGAAAGCTGGGTGCCTCAGACTGCCGTATCAGCAATGCATCAGCGCTATTTTTGTCGAAGTAATCTTCCATAACGCGCTGCAATCCAGCTAAATCAACGTTCAGGATGTGTTGACGATACGCATCCATAATATCATCTGTAAAACCAAATCGCTGTCGCCACAGCGCCTGACAAGCTTGTGCGTAAGGTGACAGTGGCTTATCAATTCGACCGATCAGGTTTATCTTAGCTTCCTCAAACATATACTGCTCAAATGCAAAATCTCTACCCCACTTGACGCTATCGCCAAACACTGTCAAAGTTTCAACATGCCGGGGATCTCTATATGAATAAAAGTAAAAATCGCCGCTGTAATCATTATACGACGCCCCACCACCGTAAGCACCACCTTGCTCACGAACGACGCGGTGAATGTATTGATTGGTCATGCACTTCGACAACACTGACAAGGCTGCCGCATCGGGATTAGTCAGTGTGGTGCCCCTCAAACATCTCGCGACAAAATTAACATCTGCATTAATCAGGTAGGAACTGGCTGTCAATTTAGGCCATTGATCTAACATAAAACGACCTGATTGCCCGTCAACTGAGGTAATCGCAGACTCAGTAATTGCCTTGACAACGGATTGGCCTTTCGCTAGTGCTGCCTCTGGCGCAACTAAAAAGACGTGTTTTGAACAACACAACACTTTTGCCAAGAGGTGAGTCAAGTTCTCACAAACAGTAGACCACTGCCCTGTTTTAACACAAGACTGCAGTGTTGTTAAAAAGCCACTACCGGACAGTAAATCGTTGACGTAACCTTTTGTCGATAAGTTAGCTGCTGCAAGAGACATGGCATAACGACTGCCATGATAGCTAAACCCATCTTTACAGTACGCAAGCGATTTCTCAATGCACTCTTGAACTCGATCGTGTTCTTTAAAATGCATACCACTCATATAAGTCCAGATCACCTCGATGATCCGCTCTAAGTTTGTCACCAAACCACATGCTGAAACACATAATTCAACGGTATAATCATCCAATGATGTTGGTTTGCTATTGATTTGCAACTGAGATGTTAAACCTGACGTGTAGTGCTCTTGCCATTTTAGTGCCGCTTGGTAATCCATATCACCACTACCTAATTCCCCAATCAATAGAGACAAAATTGGCAATAACGTCACTTCTTCATACGTTAGATTGGATAAGGTCCAGTACCAGTCGACGTAGGCAAGACCATTGGTATCTTTAGCACACGTGTAGACTTGACAATTACCCAAATCAAGCGTATCAATTGAGTCGTTGACTTTCTTTTTTTCTACAACATCAGACAGCGTTAATTTTGGTAGAATATTCGGATCTTGGCGAGATTCCTGCCTTACTTTTAGTGCTTCAGCTTGATCGACCAAATCCCGTTTCTGGGCTTCGCTTAAACCGACCTTGGTCGTCATTAATTGTCTTTCGACCTGTTGCTTCTCTGCGACAAATTGATCATAACTCGGTTCGTAGCTCATGAAGACTCGATGTGGATTATCCAACAGATACTTGCGCACAGCATTTTGAATAAAATTGGGTTCTTGACTGGCCTGTCTCAGCCAACGCAAACCAGCGTCTAGGTTGAGTAACTCTGAGACATCAGCCTCATGCATTGCAGGCCCATTTAATTGATAGATAAGACTCTTGCCCTGGTTATCGCTGATGGCTCTTTGTGATAATTCCATATGGTGCAATGTGCTACTAATCAAGCTGGGATCAACACCCTCATTAGCGATGGTCTCTAAGGTTGACCAAATGAGTGTTTCAACAGCGGAACGCTTGTCTGGCTGACTGCCTTTAATGCCACAAATAAACTGTGTCTGCCGACCCCAATGATCAATCCAATAACAATACGGGGCCAGGCCCAAACCAGAGGTTTCAATCGCATTTAACAGAGGGCATGCGCTGTGTTTAATTAAGACTGATGCCATTAGGGTCATGGCAAGTCGTTGATGCCAATCGGCTACATCACACAACACCCAGCTAAACACGTGAAACGTTCCATCCTTCTCATCAGACTTGGCCGAGACAGCATATGAGCTGTGACAGTCTAATGGCTGAGACAGTGGTGGTTCGATGGGGACTTTTAAAGCGGGCTGCGGCGTATTAAATCGACTCATCACACGCTCTTGTATGGCGAATTGATGCGTTTTAGCTGGTTGATCGCCGTAAGTATAGAAAGTGGCATTGCTCGGATGATAGTGTTTAGCGTGGAATGCTTTTAACTGGTCATAAGTTAGTTCAGGAATAACAGCGGGGTCTCCACCCGACTCATGCCGGTAGGTTGTTGTTGGAAATATGGCTGCTGATAAAGCATGGTGAAGGCGTGCAGTTGGTGCGCTGAGCGCTCCTTTCATTTCATTATAGACAATACCTCGATAGCACAATTCACTGCTGGGGTCATCCGAACGCTCAAATTCGAGACGCCATCCCTCTTGTTTGAAGTCCATCGGGTCTAATGTTGGAAAAAAAACAGCATCAAGATACACATCAAGCAAATTGGTGAAGTCTTTTCGATTGGGTGTTGAGAAGTAGTAGGCTGTCCAGTCTGAAGACGTCATGGCATTCATGTCTGCCATGGATCTGCGATACATCATAAAAAATGGATCTCTCACTGGGTAGCGCTGACTGCCACACAAAGCCAAATGTTCAAGAATGTGAGCCACGCCAGTCGAATCAGTTGGTATGGTTGATAGATTCACCCAAAAAGTATTGTTTGGATCATCACACTGTAGGTGATAATGCATCGTATTCAATGTCTTATGTTGATAGGTTTCGAGTACGACTCCAAGGGTATCAATAACCTGACTGCTGATTAATTCAAACGTGCTCATACCATACTCCTACATCCAGCTAGATAGCTCCATTGCCAATCCCATGTCACCTGTTATCTGTAACCGACCTTGTGAATAAGCACCCACTGGATCCAAATCGCCCGATAATAAGAGCCCAAAGTCATCCAGAGACACGGCCACCTTGCAACCCAAGCTTTCCATACTAATTTCTGGCTCGGATACAATAGAAGCCACTGCACTTTTTGAATCTAATAAAATGGCGCCCTCCCCCATAAAATCAACTAAAATATCGCCAGACAACTCACCAACTGGTTTCTCTTTGACAAGCATTAAAATACTTTCGACAGTGTATTTATCCATCTACTTCGACCTATTCATTAACTATTATCTACATTAACAAAATATCACCGACAAAACAATTAGTAGCAATTAATACTATATTATTTGATCCAATTGTGTTTATATCAACAAATGAAATATATAGCATCAATTAAGAACATAGCAGAGCTGGTAGCCGCAGCCAGTTTGGTATTGGTTTTATTTTTACTGTCACTGCTCATGACGCTTAAATGGTTACACCCTGCTCACAAAGCCATCACAGGCAATGAATCACCTCGGCAAGCATTTGTGAGAAAGAACACAACGCCAAATACCCATCATCAGCTCCACTACGATTTAGATAACGCCTAACTGTCTTAGCCACGTAGCCATTAACTAAACATCAACGTAACCATCCAAGACGGCTCCCCCGGAATACTGCCAACTAAGCGAATGACGCTGATGCGATGGCGTGAGTACTAGATCATGCGAATCCGATAAACCATGCCGTGGCTTTGGCAAGACCCGAACCACACCATTAGCCAACACCGTTGCTTGGCCAACTAGACCATCGTCATTCAAGTCAATTTGTTTTGGGATACCCCCCATTCCTGACCGACAAGCAGACAGGCGATGATGTGTTTGAAAGCAATGCTCTACCATTAATCGCAACTGATTGGCTACTTGTACCACCTCAAAAAAATGGGCCTTTGTCACAAAGTGCTGATAATTCGGTATCGCAGCCAAAGTCAAAACCGCCATAATCGCTAGCACCACCAATAATTCTACCAATGAAAACCCACTGTTGCGTTGCTTCATACACACCCACTCAAATCAAAGTATTACAATAGGGAATAAAACACTAAGGCACACTACCGTGGTTTGAGTCATTGGATTCATCTAATTGACTGGCGGCTCTTGCTTTTGCCCGCCATTACAATTAGTATATAGATATTTCTTGTCAAGGAACACGATGAAGATAAGCCGTGTCAACTATCACAGCCCCGCTACCGGACAAGCAGTGGTTGAATCCCTACAAAAAAATGGCTTTTGTATTTTAGTCAATCCACCCCTAGATGATCAACTGGTGGAGTACAACTACCAACTGTGGCACAAGTGGTTTCAGCAGACGGGCAAACAAAAAGGCCGATTCGCAATCATGCCAGGAAAAATTGGTGGTTATGCCATCAATCGAGAAAAAGCACAAGCTGCCAAATATCCAGATCATAAAGAAATTTTTGACTGCTATCGCCACACAAAACTGCCCAACGAACTCAAGCAAAGCACATTCCAATTATCAAGTGCTCTCCACCAGATTGGTGCTGAATGCATCAAGTGGATTGAAAACCACTGCAAGCTTTCAAGACCACTAACGCAAATCATCGATCATTCAAACCGAAGTGTACTGCGCGTCGCTTACTACCCAGCCTTAACTGGGTTACAGGCACACAACCAACGGGTATCACCGCACACAGACATCAATATGCTAACCATTCAACCAGCGCCCAGTAGTGAAGGCCTTCAGGCTTGTGACATTAATGGCGTCTGGCATGACATTCCATTAAACCCCAATCAGGTGATCATCAAAATCGGAGACATGCTATCCAAGCTAACAAATGGCCAATTGATCTCGACTACCCACCGAGTGATTAGCCCAGTCAATGTTCGGTGCCATATCCCACGAATTGCCACACCGTTTTTTCTACACTGTCAATCCAAAGTAAAACTATCGAATCAGTACACCTCTGACAGCTACTTAACAGAGCGGCTACAGGAAATAGAACTACTCGATGCTGACTGCGTCGTCTAAAACAACGGCTGATTCAATAGCTGTCGTGTCTTCTGAACAACTACCATAACATTGGCTTCGACAATAGTTATAATCAACTTGGTCAAAAAATGCCTGCGTTGCTAAGCACTGATTTTGCTCATAGCCAGTCAAATCACCACATGCGAGCTCATTTGGTGTTAGACTCAAACAGTTTGTATCGGCATAGCCCAATGAAAACATCGATAGTAAAACCACTGCGATAATAGCCATTGTTACCCTCCTAATTATTATTATCTAAGATAATTATAGCACAAGATGTCAAAATTGCCATCATTTGACAGACATCTCGTATCAATTTAAACTAAACGCTATGTCGACGTAGCTCAGTTGGTAGAGCAACTGATTCGTAATCAGTAGGTCATGGGTTCAACTCCCCTCGTCGGCACAAACCAAAATCATTACTTGACACATCAGAAAAAAACAAGTATGATAATGCAGTTATAAACTTACCTAAGGGAACAATGACAGAATTTAAAAACCACCCTATTGACAACAAAATTTTAGAAGCTTTAGAAGAAAATGGCATCATAACACCAACAGAAATTCAACAGCTAGCATTACCACATGCCATTGGAGGAAAAGACATCTTTGGCTTAGCCCAGACTGGCTCAGGGAAAACCGCAGCCTTTGCCATTCCTTTACTTCAACACATAGTCAGCAAACCGGCTAAAAGACTACCCCACCGACCCCGATCCCTGGTCCTTGCTCCCACAAGAGAACTGGCCCAGCAAATCCAAAAAAATCTAGAACTGTTTGGAAAATACCTCCACAGTAAAACGGTTGTGATCTATGGCGGCGTTAGCTATGACCGGCAGATTAGAAGTCTTAAAAAAGGCGTTGACATTGTTATCGCCACACCTGGACGACTGCTGGACTTATTTGAAAAAGAATTGATCTCATTCGAGTCGATCGAAATACTGGTCCTAGATGAAGTTGATCGCATGTTAGACATGGGTTTTATACCTGACATTGAACGCATACAAAAAGCACTGCCAGCGAAAAAGCAAACCATGCTTTTCTCAGCAACCATGCCAAAATCGATTGAAGCCATATCCAATAAATTCCTACACCAAGCTGTTAAAATTCAAGCAGCACCTGCCAATACCATCGCCGAAAAAATTGACCAGTCTGCGTGTTTTGTACAACCAAGAAAAAAAACAGACCTACTAAGACAATTACTAGAAAACAGGCCTGATGAAAAAACCCTTGTGTTCACAAAAACAAAATACACCACAGACGAACTGTGTGATCGCCTTAGCCAATCGCTAACCAACAGAATTGAATCCATGCATGGCGGCATGTCACAACGTGCTAGAAAAAAAGCACTGTCTAATTTTAAAACCGACAAATGCCATGTGCTGATTGCAACAGACGTCGCATCACGAGGACTGGATGTTAACGATATCAAATGCGTGATCAACTATGACTTACCTGATGACATTGAATCCTACATCCATCGCATCGGCCGAACCGCCCGTGCCGGAAAAAGCGGGGAAGCAATCTCATTAATCTGTAGACAAGAGCGAATACTGTTTCAAAAATTAAGGTCCCTATCAGACATTACTCTCAACACAGCCCAACCATTTCATTGCTCTGACACCGAAAAAGCCTGCACAAGCAAAAAACGCCAGCAGTCAAAAGAGAGCAGCCGACCATGGCACAAACCCAAAAAACCCAGCAGCAGCAAACCGTTTTTTAAGAAAAAAAGCAAGCACCATGGAAAGAAGACACTGCAGTTAACCACTAGCTGATCGAGTCAAAACTGCCATCAATTTGCCCATTACGGTGATGAATTCTGTTTCATTAACCGATAATATGCCATGCATGAATCGAAGACAATCGCTGCACGTACTGATACAAAATCTATCCATCATGACAAAACACCAAATGACGTTGTCACAAAGCATTCAAACGCTAAGACAACACAGTCAGGGCTATGACCAGACTTTAATTAATCACTGGCACCAACAACTAGAATCAGGCGTACCACTAGGCAAAGCCATGAAAGAATTAGACTCTCTATCACAACTTCTTCTCAATGCCGGCATCACCTCAGGCAATATCTCACAATGCCTGGATCTTGTTAGCCAACACCTTGACTTTGTTAACCGAGAAGTTCAAGAATTCACGCAAGCCAGCATTTACCCATCGATCATCATCTGTCTATCGATACTGGTCTATCTCGGCTTTGAACACCAAGTCAAACCCAATCTACTGGCACTAACCACAACATCACACACGATGATATCACCCAATCAACACAACACATGGCTGACAATAGCCATACCCGTATTAGCCTTGATAATGGGATGGACATACCTATTTAGACACACCATTTGCTGCGCAATCCCACTGGTTAGAACCTACATACGAGCCATATGGCTTCACGTCATTCTACTGACCACGTCATGTGACATACCCATCACAACATCACTCGAAATTATCAAAAGCCACACCAAAAACCCAAAGATACAACAAGAGCTATCTTGGCTAATTCAAGAACTCCAACATGGCAACTTCCCCGAAAAACCCAATCAACCATTACCCATTTTTGAACTTGGACAACTCAAGTCCATCGAGCTTGGCATCCAAACTGATACCCTAACCATGCAAATAGAGCTCATGCAAAGCATCAACAACCTAGCATTAAAACACCAAAAGCAGCAACTCAAGACGTGGTCACAACCCATGCTGTCACTGCTTACCGGCATCTGGGTTGGCTACTTGATATATCAACTATACCAACCCATCCTTAATCAACTATGACCCCGTTCCCCATACCAATCGCCCTCTGGGGGCTCCTGTTGACCATCGCCTGGGTTGATATAAAACATCAGCAAATACCAGACACCATGACAATACTCTTGGTTATCTGGACACTCTTGCACCCAAACGTTGCAGCAGCAGATCGATTGCTCGGTAGTTTGTGGGGCTTTTACACACCAATATTAGCCAACCAAATCTATTCGCGGCAGCAAAATGGCATCGGATTTGGCGATACAAAACTGATGCTAGCACTGGGTGGCCTACTTGGACTGAAAAGTCTTGTCATCTGCTGTCTAAATGCCTGCTCAACCGGACTGATCTATGCGTGGGTGACCCAAAAAGACGGCTTTCCATTTGGCCCCTTCTTGTGCGCTTCGGCCTGCTACTCATACCATTTTATCTAGGCTATTAATCTTCTAGCGACATCAAAGAAGCATTACCACCGAGAGCTGCCGTATTGTTTGAAATGGTTTTCTCTTGACACAACCGCGTCAAATAAAATGGGCCACCCGCTTTAGGCCCTGTACCAGACAGGCCTTGACCACCAAAAGGCTGAACACCAACCTGAGCACCGATGATATTTCGATTAACATAGACATTACCAACTCGAATGCGTTCGCTCAGCATCTGGTAAAAAGACTCAATTCGAGTATGAACACCAAATGTAAGCCCATAGGCCATTGCATTAATATCATCACACAGATTGAGAATATCCTCATGACGATAACGCATCACGTGCAAAATTGGCCCAAATATTTCTTGCTTAAGGATGGAAAGATCCGGTATTTCATAAGCAATGGGACGAAAAAAACACCCCTTAAGACCTGAGCCGACCATGGAAACCTGACCAACTGGACGGCAACATGTCTCTAAATAAGCAACATGCTCAATTAGCGAATTATACTGAGCCTGGTCAATCACCGGACCGATATCCGTGCTTAAGTGCTCGGGATCACCAACCACCAAGGTTTTCATTGCACCAGATAACATCTCTATCGCGTCATCCGCAATATCTGCCTGTAATAATAGAACTCTCAATGCCGAACAGCGCTGACCAGCACTTTGAAATGCAGAGTCAATCACATCGGTAATGACCTGTTCTAGCAAAGCCGTGCTATCAACGATCATCACATTCTGACCACCTGTCTCAGCAATCAATGGCACAATAGGACCAGGCCGATTAGCCAACGCCCGATTAATCACCTGGGCTGTTTGTGTTGATCCCGTAAGCATCACACCCGCAATTCTATCGTCACCAATCAAGCGCTCACCCACCACTTTGACTGAGCCCAGCAATAACTGAAGAATACCAGCACTCACCCCAGCCCGGTGGAACAACTTGACCATCTCGTAAGCCACCCGTGGTGTTTGAGAGGCAGGTTTTGCAATAACCGCATTCCCAGTAACCAACGCTGCTGCAATCTGCCCTACAAAAATAGCCAATGGGAAATTCCAGGGGCTAATGCACACAAAAACACCTCGACCGACCTTAACGAGCGAATTGTCTTCACCGGTTGGCCCTGGTAACCGCACAGTTGCCAGAGTGTCCTCAGCCTCATCGGCATAATAGCGTAAGAAATCAACGGCCTCCCTAACTTCATCAACAGCATCTGACCAGGTTTTACCTGACTCTTTGATTAATAACCAGCAGAAAAACGAACGTTTAGCCTCTAACAAATCAGCCGTTTGACGTAAATAAGCAGACCGATCGGCAATTTGCTTGGTTGACCAAGCATCAAAAGCATCAACCGCTGAGCCAATTGCCTGATCAACATCACTCTGCGTTGCCTGATAACAATGTGTGATTATTTGGTCATGAAATGATGGGTTAGACAATGAAACAATATCGCTCGACTTGGCCAATCGAAAGGCAACCAAACTGCTAATGGTCTGTGGAAGTTGGCTAGCCGAAGATTGCCCTTCGTTCTTTAAGTTCATGAAACTGTCATGATCATTCAAATTACAGCCCAATGAATTCTTTCTTGGCCAGTAGAGGTCACCTGGTTTGGGAATATTTGGATGCTGATACGATTGAAATGACTGCACTCGCTTAATGGGGTGTTCAACCAAACCAGACACGTCGACTGACTGCTTTGCTATCTGATGAACAAAAGAGGTATTCGCACCATTTTCCAGCATGCGTCTTGCTAGATAGGGCAAGAGATCTTTGTATGCGCCAACTGGCGCATAAATACTAAAGGACTCACCGGCCCCAGCGGACTTTGCCAAATGATTAAATAACACTTCTCCCATACCAAATAAACGCTGAAACTCATAAGTTGCTTGATGACCCATGATTCTTTTAATTGCCACGATGGTTTGTGCGTTATGGGTGGCAAATTGTGGATAAATACTGTCAGCATGTGTCTTTAAAATCTTAGCACAGTGAAGGAAATTCAAGTCGGTATTTGACTTACGCGTCAATACATCATAATCAGGCAGCCCATGGACCTGAGCGAGTTTAATTTCAGTATCCCAATAGGCGCCTTTAACCAACCGACACGGCAGTCGCTTGCCGTAGCGCTTTGCTAAATCGGCCAGCCAACGAATAACAGCTGGCGCACGCTTCTGATATGCTTGTATGGCGATACCAAGCCCACTGTAATTAACCAAGCTTGGATGTTGATAAACAAGATCGAGCACATCAAGAGTCAGCTCAAGGCAATCAGCCTCTTCGGCATCAATAATAATGGTAACATTCTTTTGGGACGCAACCACCGCCAACTCACCAACTCGACTGACTAAAACTGGCACGACCCTCTCACGCTGAGCAAATTCATAGCGCGTTGTGATGGCTGATAATTTAATAGAAATGCCTTGATGCGCTGTATCGGCTTCTTTAGTTTGAACGAGGGCTTCCAGTGCGTTTCGATAAGCTTGAAAATAGCGCTGCGCATCAGCCTCTGTGTAAGCAGCCTCTCCCAACATGTCAAATGAAAAACCATAGCCAAATTGACGTCTGAGTGTCGCGGCTTTTTCAAGTGCGCCCTCAAATGTTTCAGCCAAAATAAAATATTTAGCCATGTGTGTGACAAATTTTGAAATCACGGTGTCCGTCACAGAAGTACTGAGGCCAGCAATCATACCCGATGCCTTTTCCTGATCGGGTAACAGCAGCTTAGAGATGCCCAGCCCAATGGTTGAAAACTCTGAGAGCCAGCTGGGTGTTTTTCCACCAGTTAAATGGAGACGCTTGACTCGATCAGCGACAAATCGTCTTCTAGTCGTTGCATCAGGAATGCGCAGCAGGGCTTCAGCCAAACAGAGCAAATCAGCGCCAGCTTGACCGGACAAATCATACTCAACCCATAAATTTTCAATACTAAAGCCGCTGCCCTGTTTAGACTGTATGATCTGGATCAATGCCCTGGCTTCCGCTTCGATATCATCGTGAGCAATGGCTTCTGTTGCCCAGCTGTCTAACAGCTGGACCATGTAGTCGTCCTCAGTCACAGTTCGAGATGAGCGGATGGCTGTTCGGTCGATGACAAGCTGATTATCTACCATCTACAGCACTCCAATTATGTTTTATCGATCACTGAGTAAGCATCCAACACTTGTCCAATCACCATCAGTAGGGATTCTACTTGATTGTCATAATCGGCCAGCAAGTTGGCTAACAAATTGTCTTCAACACTTTGAGCAGTTTGGTGCAAGACCGGGATCGCGCAATAACTGGCACTGCCTCTAATTTTGTGAGCAATAAAACAAGCTTGTTTAATGTCTTTCTCGCTCTTAATACGTGATAGTTCTTCAGCGTAAGCTTTCAACTCCTGTACAAACAGGCCGAGGAGTTCATAGTAGGTGGCGTGGTCATTGTGATACATCTTAATGCCTTGATCAACTTGAATGATCTCTGTGGCTTTCAGTATCATGCCGTGGTTTCCTGTAACTTTTTACGAAGAGTTCCTCGGCTCAGGCCTAAAATTCTGGCGGCTTGTGTCATATTGCCATCAGTGGCACTGATGACCTCGGAGATCAGGGCTTTCTCACACATCCCGATGACCGTTGTGTGGAGATTAGCTGAGGAATTATGGCCATCTAGCGCCTCGATATAAAATCTGGCACTTTTCTTGACCAGTGCTGTCAACTGCGTGAAATCATTTGTCATGTCAATCGTTTTACATGTATCCTTTTTTAATATATGCCAGTCAAAAAAGAAAAACAAGCTCAACATGTACAAATTTATCGATTAAATCAAAGCGTTTTCATTGCCAAAAAACTTGATACATGTTATCATGCCCTACTAAATGAATGAGGGGTTTATAATGCCTTTATATGAATATCGTTGCACTCACTGCGGTTTCAAAACCGAGAAGCTGCAAGCACGCACCCTAGTGGCGCCATTAACTTGTGATCATTGTCAGAACCAGACTCTGCAACGAGTCATCTCTGCGCCCAAGTTCAAACTCGAAGGCGGTGGCTGGTATACGGATGGCTACCAAGCAGAGCAGTCGAAGCAATCAGACACAACACAGGTTTAATGCGATGCTAAAATACTTAAAACGTTATTTTACCACTGGGCTGGTCCTGTGGATACCAATCGTCACAACGGTTTTTATCATTTCGTTCATTATTCGCTCATTCGACTCTGTGATGACCTGGCTGCCACAATCACTACAACCCAATCACATAATCGGTGTCGCCATACCAGGCCTTGGGCTGGTGGTGTCGTTCATCATCATCACCCTAACGGGCATGCTAACGGCAAACTTTGTCGGTAAAATGCTACTAAGAATGTCAGAAAAAATCTTTGAAACCATCCCTTTCGTCAAACAAATCTACAGTGGCATTAAAAAATCACTCGAAGTTATTTTCTTAACCTCTAACAATTCGTTTCAGGATGTCGTACTGATTGAATACCCCAAAAAAGACATTTGGTCTATCGCTTTTGTCACCAATTATGCCAAAATAGACGACGAAGAAATGGTGTCTGTATTCATACCCACCACCCCAAACCCAACCTCAGGCTTCATTTATATGCTGAACTTGAATGATTGCAAACAACTGAACTGCTCTGTTGAAGACGCACTAAAGTATGTCATTTCACTCGGCACGCTCATTGACCCCAAAGAATTAGTCGAGCCTGCTAAAATAGACTCAGAGGCATCAACATGAGAACGTTCTGTAGCCACATCACAATCACCCAAACAGACACAACTGTCACAATCAACGGCTGGGTTGACCGCCATCGCGACCATGGTGGCATTCTCTTTGTTGACTGCCGCGACCACACCGGCATTGTCCAATTGGTGTTCCCACCTGAACAACCCGACTTGCTACAACAAGCAAACGAGTTACGCTCAGAATTTGTTATTCAAGCTAGCGGTGTGGTGAAACAACGGTCTCCAGACACCATCAACCCAGCGTTACAAACCGGCGACATTGAAATCCAAGTGACCGATTTAACCATTCTTAACCGTTCGAACCCATTACCATTCTCACACCATGAACCCATTCGTGAGCACACCAAGTTGCAGTATCGCTACCTCCATCTGCGCCGCTCTGACATGCAACAAAAACTCCGATTTAGAGCTAAACTGACCAGTCTCATCCGATTGGAATTATCCAACCAAGGCTTTGTCGATATTGAAACACCCGTCCTAACCCGATCAACACCGGAAGGTGCTCGAGATTACCTGGTGCCTAGCCGGACACAACCTGGCCACTTCTTTGCGCTCCCCCAGTCACCACAGATATTCAAACAGCTGTTAATGGTTAGTGGCTTTGATCGATATTACCAAATCGTGAAATGCTTTCGAGATGAAGACCTTCGTGCTGATCGCCAACCAGAATTCACCCAACTTGATGTTGAAATGAGCTTTGTTTCCGAAGCAGACATACAAGACATGACCGAGCGGCTGATTAATCGGTTATTCCAAGAATTACTTGACGTCACATTACCCAAGCAATTCCCTAGACTCACTTACGCAGAAGCCATGAACCAATACGGCTGCGACAAACCGGATTTAAGAAATCCGCTCACACTAGTGGATATCGGCCATCTGGTCAAAGACGAGTCGTTTGAAGTTTTTGCCAAACCAGCGAAGCTCGATGGTCACCGCGTTGTCGCGCTCAAGGTGCCCTCTGGCGGATCAATGAGCCGAAAACAGATCGATGACTACACCAAACTTGTTGGAAAATATGGTGCCAAAGGCCTTGCATACATTAAGGTAACCAATCTTGATATGGGTATCGATGGACTCAAATCACCGATTATCAAATTTTTCAACCCTCAAACAATCTTGAATATCTGCCAACTTGTCCAAGCACAGGATCACGACCTCGTATTCTTTGGTGCTGGATCCAACTCAATGGTCAACCAAAGTATGAGTGCCCTCAGAGATCAGCTTGGTCTTGATTTATCTCTCATTGATCAACAAGCATGGAAGATCTTATGGGTTACTGACTTCCCGATGTTCGATAAACAAACCGACGGCCAGTTGACTCCCATGCACCACCCGTTCACAGCGCCCAAGCAAGTCGATTTTGACCAGGATAAACAACCAGAAAACTGGCTTTCAAGAGCATATGACCTGGTGCTCAACGGCAGTGAAATCGCTGGTGGTTCAATTAGAATTCATGACCGATCCATGCAAATGAATATCTTTGATACACTTGGGTTTGAAGAAGAAGCAGCGATCAATGAGTTCCAACACCTGCTCGACGCACTGAGTTATGGCGCCCCCCCACACGGTGGCATTGCATTCGGTATAGATAGACTGGTGATGCTCATGACACAATCTGATTCCATCAGAGACGTGATTGCATTCCCAAAAACCCAATCTGCAGCTTGCCTGCTGACTCGAGCGCCTGCGACTGTCCCAAACGAGCAACTAGAAGAATTAGCCATACAGTCACACAGTAACACACCTGAAAATCAGGAGTAATGTAGCATGGCAGGGCACAGTAAATGGGCAAATATCAAAAGACAAAAAGCCGTTGTTGATCAAAAAAGGGGCAAAGAATTTACAAAGTTAATCCGAGAAATCACCGTATCAGCTAAGCAAAATCCAGACAAGTCTCAAAATCCGAGACTTAGGCTTGCCATCGAAAAAGCACTCAGTCAAAATATGGGCAAACAGACGATTGAGCGAGCGATTAACAAAGCGAGCGGTCAATTGACTGATGACCAAGTTGAGGAGATCATCTACGAAGGCTACGGGCCTGGTGGCTGTGCCATCATCGTCGAGTGCCTATCTGATAACCGAAACCGAACCGTATCAGAGGTTCGGCATGCATTCAACAAACATGGCGGAAACTTAGGAACGGATGGCTCAGTCTTGTTCATGTTTGACCACAAAGGCCTCATTGTCGTTAGCAGTTCAATTGACGAGCAAACGCTATTCGATATTGCACTTGACTCAGGTGCTGAGGACATTACGCAAGATGAAGACAGCTGGTGTATTATCACCACCAAAGACATGCTGTATCAAGTGAGTCAACAACTGAGCCACAACAACCTATCGATTGAATCTGCACAACTACAATGGTTGGCAAAAAACAAAACTGATGTCAACCCTAAAGACAAAGAGTCAATTGAGAAACTACTTGACCGGTTGGATGATCTAGATGATGTACAAGCAATATTCACCAATGCTAATTTGTAACTAAATGATCATTTTAGGCATCGACCCGGGCTCATGTTTAACTGGATTCGGTATCGTGGAATCTATTTCGGGTCAATACAAGCATAGAGCACATGGTACCATTAAGCCAAAAACCAAAGCGTTCAACGACCGAGTTTATCATATCTGCAATGAACTGAGTAAAATCATACAGCAGTACAACATCGATGCGGTGGCCATCGAGCAGACCTTTGTTAACAAAAATGCCCAAACCTCCCTCAAATTGGGGCAAGTTCGAGGAGCCATTATCCTACAAGTCATGCAACATGGCCTTGATGCCTTTGAATACACCCCACGATCTGTCAAGTCTACGGTCACAGGTTATGGTGCAGCAGACAAACGCCAAATAATGGATATGATCACGATGCGATTGCGGGTACCTGCCAAAGACCTAACCAGCGATTCTGCAGATGCACTGGCCATTGCGATATGCCATCTACAGAACACTAGCCTCATTACAAATGGCGTATTGTAATATGTCGCATTCTAATTTATGATAGATCATGATCGCATTTTTAACTGGGACTATCATCGCTGTCGACATGACTACGGTCATTGTCAAGACCAATACAGGTCTTGGCTATGAAGTGGACATTGCTGGTCAGCAGCAATACCACCTGCACGACACAGTTGAATTGATCATTCATCACCACATTCGAGAAGATAGCCAAAAACTCTTCGGCTTTCATGACCTTCAGTCAAGAGATTTATTTCGTGTGTTACTGAAAACTTCTGGCGTCGGACCAAAATCAGCTCTGACAATACTCACATATAAACCACCCCAAACGGTTATACAAGCCATTATTGGGAAACAGCCTGAAATACTGAGTGGCATCAAAGGTGTTGGCAGTAAGCTGATTCATAAAATTATTATCGAGTGCCAACCCAGTCTGAAAAACTGGGTCATCGATGAACAAACTGTCGACAATAGCAAGCAGACATTGGAAGGTGATGCAACCGTTGCATTAGAGCAACTGGGCTACAAAAGCCAATCCGCTAAAAATACCGTAAAAAAACTACTCGATCAGAAAGCCTACGATGACATTCAACAGCTGATCGTTGATGCCCTGAAGGAGATATAATTAGTCAATGGAAGATAACAGTATCGTAGAAACGACCATCCATGAAGTTATTCAGGACAAAAATTGTCATTTTGATACCAATCTTAGACCGAAAAAGCTTAGCGACTACATTGGACAGTCAGAAATCATATCTCAACTACAAGTTTTCACACAAGCAGCCATGTTGCGTCAAGAAAGCCTAGATCATGTGTTGATCTATGGACCACCGGGGCTGGGGAAAACCACTTTATCACACATCATCGCCAATGAAATGAACAGTGAACTAAAAATAACCTCTGGCCCAAGCCTCGATAAAGCTGGAGACCTGGCTGGAATTTTGACTAATTTACAGCCCAATGATGTCCTGTTTATTGATGAAATTCATCGATTACCCACCATTGTTGAAGAAACACTTTATGCAGCAATGGAAGATTTTAAAATTGACATCATCATTGGTGAAGGCAGCGCATCACGCAGTATCACTCTAGACCTACCCAAATTTACTTTAGTGGGTGCGACGACCAGAGCCGGCTTACTCACTTCTCCACTCAGAGATCGGTTTGGCATCGGTTTTCGCCTCGAATTTTACACCACAGATGAACTCTCTGAAATCATCAAACGCTCATCGACTATCCTAGGCATTGACATTGATGCAAAATCCACGCTTAATTTAGCAATGCGATCCAGAGGGACACCCAGAATAGCCAACCGTTTACTCAAAAGAATCCGTGACTTTTCACAGATAAAAGGTGATGACTGCATCCATTACGATACGTGCCAATATGCCCTATCTCTCCTAAATATTGATAGCCTTGGGCTTGACCAGATGGATCAGAAATACTTAGAAACACTGATTAATAAATTCTCAAGTGGGCCTGTTGGCCTAGAGACCTTATCAATGGCACTCAGCGAAACGAAAGACACCATAGAAGACATCATCGAACCTTTTCTAATTCAGCAGGGGCTCATTGAACGCTCTCCAAGAGGACGTGTTGCTTGCGCTAAAGCAAGGAATCATTTACTGATCAATTGATCTAAACTGCAGTCGCATCTGCTTCAGCAGAATCATTTACTGATCAATTGGTCTCAACTATATAACCGCATCATCTTCAGAAGAATCATCATGATAATTGTATATTCCTTTTGTAACGTTTGCCAACGTTGCAAAATTAGTTAGCGCATGCCTGAAATTACTCATTACCTTAACAACCCTTTGTCGGCTCATGGTTGGGATTATTTCTTGCCAACCATAAAAGTAATTTTTTACATTGATTGTCTCAATATTGTCTATCAAAATATAGATTCTATAATTCAACTCAGCCAGTAATTGTGCAATATGCCTCAATACTGTTGTGGTATCTGATCGCCAAATAGTCTCAACCCAATCTCCATCAAAACGCCACTGAGCCGACTTCCTGCCTAACATCTTCACTGAACAAAAACCAGTCTGACTGAGATTGATAGACCGCTCAGCCAACTCTTTAAACAACTGTAAACTATACGCTGATCGTCTAGTCGAAATCACCTGAATTTGATCAATGGCGCCTAGTAGATTGACATCATTATTCTTCTGCCTGTACCTATCCAGTTCCGCTCGTGTCAACAGCTGGCTATTTGTTTCATACATGGGGTCATTGGGATCTGCAGGTGCACTAAACCAGGGTTGGAATATCTCGACTTTGTTGGTATTGGCAGCAATATCACTACAGGTTAATTGTGACGGTTTAGGCCATATTTGCGCGTATGAAAGACTTTTATCTTCAGCATTACTACTATCCATGAATAAACCCATCGGTGACACCGGTGATTTGGCATATGGCTCCCACAAAGAATCACCCGCTACGTAGGCGATAAAAGCATTGACCTGATTATATAATTCTGACCTAACTAGATTGTCCTCAAGCCGACTCGCCCCCTCTTCCAGAGTGACGTCATCGCAGCCTAATTGGTCTGGATCAGCCAAAAAAGAGCCAAATGAATTATCTATATTCAATATGGCATCGTAAGACAGTATGGGTGTTGACTTAACATCACGTTTATCAACGATTATCTCTAACTGATCGACTATTTGTTTAAATAAATACTTTTTGATCGCCTGGATCAACCGAGAGGACGTATCGATGTATTCCAATATGTCGTCTTGTGAATCTTGCTCAGACATAACCGGCCAATGACCCTGTGAATTATGCGTAGGAAATAAAATTGTTATATCATTTGTCTCATCACCAGCAATGTGGTTTAGTTTGGACACATACATGTTGTATGCGTGATTTAATGAGTGGCTTAGTTGTTGGGTTAAATCTACGAAAGTCCCACCTGTATCCAGCCGATTCAATTGCTCAGCCTCTTTTAATCGAGTACATTGCAAACATGGGCCATCGATCGCTTCTTCATCGGGACCAGGACAGACGTCAAGATCTTTTTCTGATAACTGCAGATAGACACTCGTACATACCGATAGCATGGGCTGGTTGTATTCTAATGCCATATAGAAATTTATCATGGCTTGTAACAGTTGATCATTAGATAGATCGAATTTATCAATATACAAATCGTTTAGAACAGACGCGATCAATAAATCTGACTCGGAATCGGTAAATCTATTTGCCGCATCCATGTACTTCCAACTATCGTCGTCATTAAAATTTGCAACTGGGCAGCTGACATTCTTGAGTACTTCTGGCATCATTGTAAGAGTAAGGCTGGCATTGTTTGCCTGTAGTTTTTTACCAAGAAAAAATAAAAGACAATCCAGATTGTCATTCACGTCTGCCATGGGGACTGCATCAGACTGAGTCACCGCTGGTTGACTTGGTATTTGTGATACACTTGGGTAAATCAGCCCCCTTGCCCAGAGTAAACTTACCAAACTAGCGCTCGTCGAAAAAGGCTGGCTTGTTGAATACAACTGCTTGTTGCTGAACTGATCTGATACACGGTATAGTGGCAAACCGCCGGCCATAAAAGAAAGCACGTCTCTTTGCGCTAAATCAAGCAGTGTTTGATAGATGGGTAAGATATTAAGACGAGTATCAAATGCTCTATCTGTCAATGCATAGAAGCGCTCTGTATACTGAATAGTTTCCTCTAATTTTTGATCAAACTGATAAACAAAGTTAGCTCCCCACTGCTTAATTAGTTCAGGGATATCTAAATCCTTGATAGCGTCACCATCCGATGAATTCACGATTTGGCTTAGTTGAGCAGAAAACGTATTACTCGCTTCACCCAAACCTGTGGCTGTCGATAAATTTGACACATCTTCTGTTAGATTTCTCAATTGGTCTCGAATGATTTGTAACTCTAACAATGAATCTGGATCAACCTGACTGTCATCCGCAAGCATTTCAGCTACTTGCTCACCATCTGTTGCTGCAGGTTGAGTGAACATAGTCGCATCACCCATTTCCTCTTGAACAGTCACTGAAGAGGCCTGTATACCGATCAAAAAAGCGGTCATCCATACAAGCGAGTGCTGGATGAATCTCATGATAACTCTTCTCCAAAATCATAATTAAGTACCGCTTTTCTTTGTGCCTCAGTTGGCTTGAAGCGTCGTAATTTCTTCAGGACTGTTGTATTGGGTATGACACTGCTAAATATTCCATCTGTCATGACTTGATCTTGAAACTGATTATATTTGACAAATAGCTCAGCAAACAATAGACCAATATGCCTGATGACTGTAACCGGCTCACTGGTCCAGATTGACTCTGTCCAGCTACCGTATTGATCATCAACAGCCAGTGACTTAGGCGCTACACGCCACGAAGCTTGTTGTCGTGTTAATTGCTTAGGCGAGCATAAATACTGGGTGGTTTCATCAGCACTGGTGTAATTGAGTGCTGTGGTGGCAGCTTGACTGAATCGTCGATACATACTAGTTAATCTAGTATACCCAGTTGTGTCATAATCGACAGATGGTATGTATATGATTGACGCAGAATTTTTGATCGATGGGACCAGCGTCAAACGACTGAACTGAAGTTTTCTATTGTCGTCATCACTCGATTCGATCCACCATGGCTGTGAGGCATCCATTGACAACTCTGGATTGGTCGCCAGCTGTCTAACACCATCGACAAAGTGACTCATTAATGGCAGTGCACTAGAAGCTAAAAAGTTATTATAATTTGGCACAGCACGAAACAGCGATACGGTATAGATAAATTTATTCACAGAATCCCCAGACCCAAGCGTATCATTATTCAGACCAATGACCGTTTTTTGTATCAGGGGATTGGCTGGATCAATGCATTTATAAACCACTTGA
>DLBP01000071.1:0-193 GCA_002480165.1 Proteobacteria bacterium UBA7821
AAAGTTGTTCTCGTATGTTTTGCTGCAATTGACAATACTGAGAGCGGTTTTATCGATCATTTGCCCAATTTACCATGGGGGTGTGTGCAAATCAATCGCTTTTTGATACGGATAGAATGTCCCACTGGTCGCTTGTGCGCAATTGCCTTAATTGGGCTTTTGCGCGAATGATGACACTGTCGTTAATGTTGCC
>DLBP01000071.1:554-861 GCA_002480165.1 Proteobacteria bacterium UBA7821
CAGTTGTCTGCTGCAGCGGTCGACGTTAGGTTGAGAGCTGGATCGCCAATAATAGCGTGGAGATACTGGTTGCTGATCCCGATGATGGTTGCGGTTAATGACAAAGAGATGTATTTCATAAACGTCCTTACTTTCTTGAAGATAACCCATGAGAACATAGAGAGAACATCTCGTCAAGTAACGTTCAAAAAATAATTAGAATCAGTCAGTAGTTGGTTGCTAGGATTAACTACTTTAATCATTGACGTTGCTAGATTCTGGTGATAATCTATAATTCGTTGCGAGAGTGGCGAAATTGGTAGACGCG
>DLBP01000071.1:1219-7948 GCA_002480165.1 Proteobacteria bacterium UBA7821
GAGTTCGAGTCTCTCCTCTCGCACATGAGATTAATGCTATATACAATGAAGGAGTCGCATGAAAGAAAATCAAGTACAAGACATGACCGTGTCAGTCGAAGCTGCTGATGAGATGCTCGTCAAGATGACGATCCAAATTCCAGACACATCGATCGCACCAGAAATACACAAAGAGATCCTTGAAATCAAAAAGCGTTACCATCCCCCTGGATTCCGAAAAAATCACGTGCCATATCAGGTAATTCACCGAAAGTTTGCCCGTGATATACATCGAGAAGTTACCGAAAAAATGACAGGTAATGCCATCGAGCAGGCGCTTGAACAAGAGGGGCTTGCATACATTCGAGAGCCAAAGATTGAGGTCGTTCAGAGCGAGCTGGGCCAGCAGTTTGAGTTTAAAGCTGAGTTCGAGAAGATGCCAGACTTTCAGGCCCCAGACGTAGCTGATATTGAATTGGTTGAGCCAGACGTCTCGGTGGGTAAACAAGACATTGACGAAGCCATTGAGCAGCTGAAAAAACGCTACCCAGACTGGGTCGACTCTGAACAACCTTCCAAAACACATGACCGAGTTGTGATTGACTTTGAAGGCACCATTGATGGTGAAGTGTTCGATGGTGGTGTGGGTAAAGACCAGGCTGATGTGTTGGGCAGCAGTGCTTTTCTACCAGACTTCGAGTCGAACTTGCTAGGTAGGAATGTGGGTGATGAGTTCACATTCCCAGTGACTTTCCCGGATGATTACTTTAAGCCGTCTCTGGCAGGCAAATTGGCTGACTTCACTGTTAATATCAAGTCAGTTCAGTCGCCTAAGCCCGTTGTTGTAGGTAAGGCATTCTACGCGAGATGTGGCTACCCAGTAACTAAGAAGGCTGATTTCACCAAGGCCGTGAGTGACACGCTGTCCAACGAGCTTGCCGGAAAAATAGCCGAGTATCGCAAGAAAAAACTCTTCGATTGGATCGATACCAGCTACCATTTTGATGTCCCGAAAAGTCTGGTTTCTGAAGAGTTCAAGCGCAAAGCCAGTGGTATGGATGATGCTGACAGAACAGCGGTTGAATCGGAGTTGACAACGAGTGACAACGTTCATGCAGTCCAGTCAAGACGCAGTGTCAAGATCTCTATTGTGCTCAAGTCAATAGCAGACAAGTACGATCTAAAGATTGAGGAGAGTGATGTGGAGCAGTATTTCACAGCGCTCGGATTGCCAGCTGACCAGGTGTCACAGTACGCTCAGTGGTTCCTGTCAGACTCACAGCGTGCCACGACGCTTATGGGTGGTATCCTAGAGCAAAAAACATTTAGGTATGTCACAGATCATGCTAAGCCAACCAAAGAAGCCTTTGCGTACTCAGATTTTGTGACATTGAATTTGGAGGATTGAGATGGCGATTCATAACACATTAGTACCGATGGTCATAGAGACCACAGAGCGGTCCGAGAGAGCCTATGACATCTATTCGCGTTTACTGAAAGAGCGGATTATCTTTTGTGTTGGTCCAATAGAGGATCATATGGCAAACCTGATCGTCGCCCAGATGTTGTTTCTCGAATCAGAAAATCCAGAACAAGACATCTCGCTTTATATCAACTCGCCTGGTGGTGTTGTTTCGGCCGGTTTGGCTATTTATGATACCATGCAGTTTGTTAAGCCGGATGTCCGTACACTGTGTGTTGGGCAGGCTGCTAGTGCGGCTGCTTTGATATTGTCCTCAGGGAAAGCTGGTAAGCGTCAGTGCTTGCCAAATGCAACCGTTATGATCCATCAGGTACTAGGCGGTTACCAAGGACAGGGAACAGATATAGAGATCCATGCTCGCGAGACTCGCCGAATTGGCTCGCTAGTCAGTCAGATTTTGTCCAGACATACCGGGCACAGTCTTGCTGATATTGAACGAGACACCAACCGAGATAACTTCATGTCAGCACAAGAGGCAGTGGATTATGGTTTGGTTGACTCAATTGTCGACGATCGGTAAGCAATCGGGGGTTGAATGTCAGATTTAACAAGCACGACAGAATCGTATACCTGCTCATTTTGTGCCCGGTCTCAGGACCAAGTGGCTAAGCTTGTTGCAGGGCCTGGCGTCTACATCTGCGATGAGTGCGTTGAGATGTGCAATGACATATTAAAACAGTCTGTTATCAAAGATAAACTGTCTGACGCATTCGACAATTTAACAACGCCCAAGGCCCTCAAAGAGCAGCTTGATCGTTACGTGATTGGCCAGGTCTCTGCCAAAAAGACACTGGCTGTTGCTGTATACAATCACTACAAGCGTCTCAGGAATCTGGCGTCTGACAATGCCAAGGTTTCGATTGGGAAGAGTAATATACTACTAATCGGTCCAACTGGGTGCGGTAAAACATTGCTAGCGAAATCACTGGCAGAGTACCTTAATGTCCCTTTCACTATTGTCGATGCAACGACTTTGACTGAGGCAGGCTATGTTGGTGAAGACGTTGAAAACGTTGTTCAAAAGTTACTCCAGGCAGCAGATTTTGATGTCAAGCGAGCTGAAACCGGTATTATCTATATTGATGAGATTGATAAAATATCTCGAAAAAGTGACAACCCATCGATTACCCGAGATGTCTCTGGTGAAGGCGTGCAGCAAGCGCTATTGAAATTGATAGAGGGTTCTGTTGTATCAGTGCCACCACAGGGCGGTCGGAAACACCCCAGTCAAGAATACATTCAGGTTGATACTGAAAATATACTGTTTATTTGTTCAGGCGCCTTCTCAGGCCTGGATAAGATTATACAGTCACGCAGCTTCAAGAAAGGTATTGGATTTTCTGCTGATGTGGTTGATAATAAAACCGTTGACGAAAAGCGAGAAATTGTTTCATCAGTGCGCACTCAGGATCTAGTGCGGTATGGCTTGATTCCAGAGTTTTTAGGTAGGCTCCCGATTATCACAGTCCTTGAAGAGCTCGATAGGCATGCGCTTGTGCGTGTCTTGTCAGAGCCAGAGAACTCACTGTTAAAACAGTACAAAGAGCTCTTCGCGATGGATGGTATCGTGCTTGAGTTTACTGAGGATGCCTTACACGAGATTGCTTCTGTGGCAATTGAGCAAAAAACTGGGGCGAGAGGACTTCGAACAATTACAGAAAAATTACTAATGGATACGATGTATAATCTCACGTCTATGTCACGTTTAGAGAAAGTTGTGATTGATAAAATGGTGGTGAAGAATCGTTCTGAGCCTCTGCTGGTCTACAAGCGTCAAAGGGAAAACGGATAGGAGAGAATTGTGGCAGATGTTAAAGTAGTGGGTGAAGTTTACCATGTGGTTCCCTTAAGAGATGTCGTCTTATTTCCTCACATGGTGATACCTTTGTACGTTGGTCGTCCTCGGTCTGGGGCAGCGATTGAGATGGCGGCAGCCAATGAGCACAGAGTCTTCTTGGTGTCTCAAAAGCACTCCGAAGAAGAAAACCCGACCCGTGAAGGTGTCTATGATTATGGAACGATTGGTAAGGTTCTTCAGACGCTTAAGTTGCCAGATGGCAGCTTAAAAGTGCTTGTGGAAGGTATCTGCCGGGCAAAGCTGAATTCCTATGTTGATAATGGTGAGGTGATCTCGTCAGAAGTGATCGAGGTGTCGGATGATTTCTCCAACATGAAAGAGGGAGCCGATGTCTTGGTGAAAGCACTAGATAGCCAGTTCTCCGAGTATTCTCGTTACAATGAAAATATAACACAAGACATCACACGGTCCCTCAAAGGGATCACAGAGCCTGAGCGATATGCTGATCTCGTGGCTGCTCATCTACCGCTTAGCGTAGAGAGTAAGCAGTCTATTCTTGAGGCGTCTGATGTAGTCGAGCGAGTTGATAAGATTTTCGAGTTTCTTCAGCGTGAAATCGAATGGATGCAGGTTGAGAAACGAATACAAACACGCGTTCGAGAGCGTATTAATGAAGATCAGAAGCGCTACTTTAAAAGAGAGAAAATTAAAGCCATGCAAGCTGAGCTTGGAGAAAGCGAGCTAGAAGTCATCAACGAAGAATATTACCGCCTTGAGAAGAAAATAAAAGATTTGGGCTTGCCTTCAAATGTCTTCGAAAAAGTTGAAACAGAACTGAACAAACTCAAGTTGATGCCAATGATGTCGGCAGAGGCCACGGTGATCAGAAATTACTTAGAGTGGATTATTGATATCCCATGGCATGCTCGCTCTGAGGTGTGCCACGATCTAGCTGCTGCGGCTAAATCATTAGATGCTGATCATTACGGCTTAAAAGAGGTAAAAGATAGAATTATTGAGTACTTGGCAGTATTCTTGAAGGTCAAAAAGCTCAAAAGTCCAATCATTTGCCTAGTTGGGCCCCCAGGTGTTGGTAAGACATCACTTGGTCAGTCGATTGCCAAGGCAACAGGGCGTGAGTTTTGTCGCGTGTCATTGGGTGGTGTTCATGATGAAGCTGAAATCCGCGGACATCGAAAAACATACATTGGTGCCATGCCTGGTCGTATGATCAAAGCCCTCAGAAAAGCTGAAGTAGTCAACCCGCTTTTATTGCTTGATGAAGTCGACAAAATGGGAATGGATTTCAGGGGCGATCCTGCGTCAGCACTGCTAGAAGTACTTGACCCTGAGCAAAACAATACCTTTAACGATCACTATCTTGAGGTCGACTATGACCTGTCTGACGTTTTATTCATCACGACAGCGAACTCTATGGATATCCCGCCACCACTGATGGATCGAATGGAAATCATTCGGATTGCTGGTTATACTGAAGTCGAAAAGCTCCATATAGCAAAACGCCATCTCATCCCCAAAACACTTGAAGCGCATGGTATCCTACCCTCTGAAATGCGAATTTCTGATCCGGCTATTCTTAAACTGATCCGAAATTATACGCGTGAAGCCGGTGTTCGTGAACTTGAGAGAGGACTGGCAAAGATAGCAAGACGATTTGTCAAAAATACGATGCTTAAACCAGGTTATGACAGCAAGAAAAAACAGGTTATTGGAGTTTCGGCTCTGAAGAAATATCTGGGTGTTCATCGATATGACTTTTCAACAGCTGGTAAGCAAGACGTTATCGGTAAAGTCAAGGGCATGGCCTGGACAGAGGTTGGTGGTGACTTATTAGACATTGAGGCACTCATCTATGATGGTAAGGGTGAGCTCAACTACACCGGATCTCTCGGCGACGTGATGGGTGAATCCATAGAAGCAGCTTTGTCTCTAGTCAAAGCTCGCATGGACAAATTATCGATCCCAAAAGACTTTTTTTCAAAAAAAGACATTCACATTCACGTACCAGAGGGGGCGACACCAAAAGATGGTCCCAGTGCTGGTGTGGCAATTTGTACGGCTATTGTGTCAGTCTGCACGAACAAAGTGATCAGTCATCAGATCGCAATGACTGGAGAAATCACGATACTTGGCCATGTATTACCAATAGGTGGACTCAAAGAAAAACTTCTGGCAGCTAACAGGGGTGGGATCAAGCGAGTTCTGATACCCAAAGATAATGAGAAAGATCTTGAGGAAATACCCAAAGACGTGATTGGCAATCTAGATATTGTTTCTGTTAAGTCAATCGATGATGTGCTGAGAAATTCACTAATTGAGGAGAGTTAAATTGTTACAAGACGATCGAATCAACTGCCTTGAAAATTACCTAACTGAGTTATATGTATTGTTTAATCAGACACAGCATTATCATTGGAATGTCGTCGGTAGCTCTTTTAAAGACATGCACGAGTTCTTTGAACAGCAATACCAACAGCTGTATGAAATGATTGATGAAATTGCTGAGAGAATCCGAGCCATGGGTTCATTTGTCGATGTGTCAGTTTTGACACTGGCTAAAAATAGCAGTTTGTGTCAGTCAAAACTCACGTATCCAGTCGATTACACTGAAATGTTAAAGTCAATCTTACTGGGTCACATCGAACTGTCAAAACTTGCTAAAGATATCGTCCAGCCATGTGATGCGTGCGGGGATTATGCAACCAAACATATCATGAGTGAGAAGACAATATTTCATGAAAAATCAATCTGGATGATTAATAGTCTACTGACTAAGTTATAGCTTGACATCGGTTTTGGTTCACTGTTAGCATAAAGCAATATTTTGAGGGTGATTATGATTGATTATGACTACGAAGATGACGACGTCTTTTCAAATGCAGGGGTATCAAACCGCCAATACCATCGTGGGAAAAGAGATGGCTACAACACGGTTTATCAAAATGATATCAATGATCGAAATTCAAGATATGGGCCCGCAGCCGTTCGCCCAGTCAAGTTCGAAGATCGACTCCAATTTTTTAGACCCGGCCTTCAGTATGGGCAACTAAGAAAGCTCAAGCAAAAATACTTTATGCCACAGAGAAAAGTTGATATACAAGATAAAACGCTTGAAGAAGCAAGGGTTTTATTTGATAAATTTATCAATGGTTGTCTCCAGCACGGTATTCGATATGGTATGATCATCCACGGCAATGGGCCTCAGCATGATTTGGGTAATAGTTTTGAACACAATGAATACCCGTTGATAAAAAACAAAGTCAATGTTTGGCTCAGGGATGTCAATGAAGTACTCGCTTTTCTATCAGCAAAAGAAGAACATGGTGGAACAGGAAGCACTTACTTGATTCTAAAAAAGAGATCCGAAGGTTTTCCTTGTGATGGATACTAAGCCATTTGTATTTGGCATTGCCGGAGCATCTGGTTCTGGAAAGTCACTTTTGGTTTC
>DLBP01000071.1:8328-11356 GCA_002480165.1 Proteobacteria bacterium UBA7821
GCAGTTGAGCGATCGAGAATCAACTATGATCATCCATCGACCTTTGAGCACGGTCTAATGGTTCAACAGTTACGAAAGCTGTGCGATAATCAGCCCATTGAGACGCCCATCTACGACTATAAATCTCACACACGCTCTCCAAAAACAGCGCTTCTCAAGCCTGCTAGAGTGGTATTAGTCGATGGCATCTTGATTCTAACTCAAGAGGAGTTGCGCGAGTTTTTTGATGTGATGATTTTCATCGATGCGCCATTAGATGCGTGTTTAATTCGGCGGATTCAACGAGACATCAAGGAGAGAGCCCGGAGTCTAGATTCGATAATAAATCAGTATCAGAGCTCAGTTCGCCCGATGTACTGGAAGTACGTTTATCCAAGCCGAGATCACGCTGATTTAGTTGTCACGGGTGGTGGCAATAACTGGAAAGCAATCGACTTGATTGTCAATAAGATACACAGGTTAATTGAATGACACCCTTGATTATCGCAATATCAGGCCCATCAGGTTCTGGAAAAACGCTCTTGGTTGATAACATTTTGAGTGCATTCGATTCAAATACCATCGCCGTTATTCGAGAAGATAGCTACTACAAAGATCAATCACATGTCCCTTTTTCTGAACGAGAGAAACGAAATTATGATGAGCCAGATGCCTTCGAACACGAACTGCTTCATCGACATCTGTTAAGTCTAAGTCGTAATGAACCGATAGACATGCCTGTTTATGACTACACGACTTACACTCGTTTAGCGCAGACTAACAAGATCAATCCGGCACCGATTGTGTTGATCGATGGTATCTTAATCTTTAGCCAACATGAGATAAGAGCGCTCTCGGATTTGAGCTTATTCATTGATGCGCCATTGGATACTTGCCTAATCCGTAGAATTCGGCGTGATATCTCATCAAGAAAAAGAACCGTAGATTCTGTGTTGAATCAGTATGAATTATTTGTCAGACCAATGTATTGGCAGTACATTGCTCCATCAAAAGAATACGCTGACGTCGTAGTCACAGGCGGTGGAGATAACCCAAAAGCACTTGACCTAATCAAGGTTAAGATTCAAAGTCACCTAAATAGCTTGTAGGCGCAGTATGGAGGGGTCGTGAAATGAGAAATGTGCTAATCGTTGGCTACGGTTATGTTGGTAAGCCATTAAAGCAGTTGCTTGAAGACAACGGTAATCAAGTGTTTGTCATCAGCCGCAGTGCGAACGAATTCTATGGCTCGAATTATATTCAGCAAGATATTGAGACCATACAGCCTGAACATATCCCACCCAGTGTGGATGCTGTGGTTTTTCTGGTATCTCCTGATGGTCGAGACATGACAGCATACAAACATCTCTATGAAACATTGCTGCCGCACTTTATTCAGGTATTACAGGCCAGTCGGGCAGAAGTTCAAACATTTATCTTAGGGTCCAGTACAGGCGTCTACGATCAGTGTCAAGGTGAGATAGTCAGTGAGTCAACACCGCTATCACTGTCAAGTGAGAAAAGTCGATTACTTGCTTTGGGAGAACAGGCTGTTCTTCAATCTGGTTTTGATTATACAATTATTCGTTTCTCTGGTATTTATGGGCCAGGACGTCACTATCTCGTTGATCAAGTCAAGCAAGGCTTTGACCATTTTGTCAATGGCCACGTATACAGTAACCGCATCTATATAGATGACTGCGTCTCTGTACTTGAACACATTCTTCTGTTAGACAATCCGAAGCCGTTATACATAGCATCCGACTCTGATCCGACTCCCATCAATGAAATTCTATCGTGGTTGCACGCGAAATTGGGTAAACAATTGGTCTCGATGCCAGCGGAAGAGTCTCGAGTGCACCAAGGTGGCAATAAGCGCTGTAGCAACGCGCAGTTACTAGCTTCTGGTTATGTGTTTCGTTACACGAACTATCAAGAAGGCTTTAGCCAGTTGTTAGATTAGATTAATTTTTGATTAAATCTTTCTTTGAGTGTATAATAACTGCGTTGGTAACAATGGGAGTGTGTTTTGCAGAAAATAGATGTTGCTGTGATTGGTGCAACCGGTTTGGTTGGTGAGGCAATTTTACGAGGGTTAGAGACTTCTGGTTTCCCAGTCGGTGAATTATATCCTCTTGCTAGTGAGCAATCTGTTGGAGACCATGTGTTTTTTAATGGAGACACGTGTTTTGTTGAGAAAGCAACCACATTTGATTACACGAAAGTACAGCTCGTATGGTCAGCTGTCAATGATACATTAGCTAGACACATTATCCCCATTGCCCAGTCTGCTGGCTGTATTGTGATTGATAACAGTTCCTCTTATCGTTTAGACGACGACGTTCCATTGGTGATCCCTGAAATTAATCCAGAAGCTGTTTTTGAAATGTCAGAAAAGAAGATCATTGCGAACCCTAATTGCTCAGTCATTCAATTATTGATGTCAATCAGTCCACTGGTTAATCTAGGCTGTGTTAATCGAGTGATTGTTTCAACATACCAGTCTGTTTCGGGCGTGGGTAGAACAGGTATCAATGACTTAATTGATCAATCTCATACCGTACTGGAGGATTCAGCATCTGCCGGATCGACCTACGCGAGGAAGACGGCATTTAATTTGTTGCCTCAAATAGGCGCATTTGAATCCAATGGTTACAGTTCAGAAGAAATGAAGATTTATACAGAGGCATGTAAAATACTCAATAGGAAAGATATTGATTTTGTTGCAACGGCAGTTAGAGTGCCGGTATTCTTTGGTCACGCACAGTCTGTGCATGTGGACTGTAGTCAAGCAGTCAACATGGATTCTATCACGAGTGCGTATCAACGATCTCCTGGATTGACATTGATGTCTGAGTTGGACTATCCAACGCCTCACGAGCATGGCATGACTCAAGATGATGTCTTCTTAGGCCGGCTACGCCATGATCATCACACCATGAACTCCATTAACTTTTGGTCTGTTTGTGACAATTTAAGAAAAGGTGCAGCACTGAATGCAGTGCAGATTGCCAACTTATTGGTTGAGAGAGACGTTCTCCAGGCTGCT
>DLBP01000044.1 GCA_002480165.1 Proteobacteria bacterium UBA7821
TTCCTTGATCGTGGGCAGTCCTACATGACGGCTATTTTCTATGCTAATGACACTCAGCGGTTAGTTTGTGAAGATCTCCAT
Source organism: Proteobacteria bacterium UBA7821 (assembly GCA_002480165.1). Lineage (GTDB taxonomy): Bacteria > Pseudomonadota > Gammaproteobacteria > Comchoanobacterales > Comchoanobacteraceae > UBA6594. Next base: position 82 of record DLBP01000044.1, read on the forward strand.
CGGCAGGCGTGTGAATTGTTTGAGCATGTGTATACGGTTATTCGGCCGCTGGAGCATTTTTACGAAGCTGAGGCGCGTCATCAAAATTACCATGTGACCTATTCAGAGCATTATCAGCTTTACAAGCGTTTTTCTGGTAGAGCGACCATCTTGGAGCAGATTTGGTCCGGCAAGAAGATGGTCTGATCCTATCAACGCTTAGCGTAAGCGGTTTGTGCTAGAATTAGCTGGTCGACTTGGAGATCGTGTTGAGCCTCTTTGAAGCGACTATCGAGCTGAAAGTCATAGCCGACACCAATTAAGTACGTGTTTGTTTGTCCAGAGAAGGTTCTGTCGTAGAACCCACCGCCGTAACCTAAGCGATATTGCTTCTCATTGCATGCCAGGAGTGGAATAATGGCTAGGTCCAGATGGTTAGCTATGACGGAGTCTTCACACTGTTGTGGGCATGGTATGTTATGTTTGTCCAACCCCATCACGGAGTCAGCGTGGTATCTGACGAATAGCAAGGTATTCGAATCTGGTATCGTTTTGGGTAAGTAAATGGCCTTGTCTTGCTTTAGGCAAAGAGAGATTAATGTTTGGGTGCAGATTTCATGGTCGATTGGCCAATACAGTCCAATGTTTTTGGCGGTGGTGAATTGACTCAGTTCAGCAATAGTTTGTGAAATGAAATCACCTGCAAGTGACAGTTCGCTTTGGCTAATCAGTTGTCTTTGTTGTCGTTTGGTTCGCCTTAAATCGGATAAGTGTTTCATGAAGACCCTTAATTTATTCAGCGAAAGCTAGAATCAAGTGTGTGTATAGTAAGGTAATGACGTTTGGCATCAGACTCTCCTGCTATCGCCGATATGTACAACAGCCTTAGTTTTACCTTATGATCTAGCAAATGTGATTAGTAGCATTTGACCTGAATAAATTAAGGTACGTTTATATTAACATAGAAAGTGGTGTTGTCAAAATATTTGCGTTGTGATTGTTGGCTGCGACGAATGAGTTGTAAGCAAGAGAGAGAGGGGCGGTAACTGCGGTGGCTAACTGGGAGGAAAGGAGGAACCACAGCTACCAATTCCCCAAGATTTCTTCCATGAATTTAGAACTTATTCTCCTTTCTATTACATTATAGCACACAAATGAGTAAATTTCACAAATAAAGGTAACTATTTTTTCATTTGTCTGCATTTTTATGTTATTTTCAATGATGTGGAGGAGCTTATCTATGTTGTCAGTTTATCATCAGCGGCAAATGAAACTCATTTCGTCACTACAGGAGCATGCTTTTGCAGTCTTGTTTGCTGGTAAAAAAAGACTCCGAAATGGCGATGTTCATTATCCATTTAGGCAGTCTAGCTCCTTTTTGTATCTAACTGGTTATACACAAGCCGACGCTTGGTTGATCTTATCATCAAATCCCAATCAGCCTCAAACAGTCCTATTTGTCAGCAACCCTGATCCAAAACAAGCGCGATGGGAAGGCGGCGCACTTTCGAAAGCGGATATCTTAGCACTAACGGGTGTTACGGAAGTTCATTATTTGTCAGACTTTGAACGCTATCTAGCGACCATTAGTGTCTTACATAAACATTGTTACCTCCCATTTGCTGAGATGTCCTTGACATCGCAGCGCGACATACAAGATCAATTGGCTGCATCCAAACGAAAGCGCAGTATTGGTGCTTTGGGCTATGCTGATTTATCAGAAATACTAGCGAAACTTCGCATGATTAAAGATGAGACAGAGATCACTATCATGCGGCAAGCCATTCATGATAGTGGCGAGGCCCACAGACAAGTCATTCAGTCTGCACGAGCGAATCAGTTTGAATATCAGCTAGAGAATACATTCCAGTCCTACTTAAGAGAGCGAGGTTATACAGCGCTCGCATACCCCAGTATTGTCGCTGGAGGCAGTAATGCGTGTATACTCCATTATACTGACAATAATCAGCGCATTTGTTCGGGTGATTTAGTCTTGATAGATGCCGGTGTTGAGAAAAATGGTTACGCAGCAGATATCACTCGAACCTTCCCTGTTAATGGCCAGTTTTCCCCGGTACAACAGTTGGTGTATCAAGCCGTACTTAGCGTGCAAGAATCAGTGATACAGATGATCAAGCCCGGTTGTGATTTTGGTCAGCTTAATCAGTGTGCGATCACATTAATCTGTGAGTTTTTGATTGAAGTCGGCCTGATACGTGCCAGTTTGGTAGAGGCAATTGAGAAACAGCTTTATCTGCCCTATTATTTTCACTCTGTAGGGCATTGGCTCGGCCTTGATGTACACGATGTCGGCCCATACAAGCATCATGATGATTGGATTCCATTTGAACCCGGTATGGTATTGACGATAGAGCCAGGTCTGTACTTTGCTAGAGATATAACCGATTGCCCAAGAGAGTATCACGGTTTGGGTGTGCGAATTGAGGATGATATTCTGGTCACACAAACGGGCTGTGAGGTATTATCTAGTGCTTGTCCCAAACAAATTGATGAGATTGAAGAGCTGAGACATTGATTGATACAGTAGCCATTATCGGTTCGGGGCCAGTTGGTCAGGCAGCAGCTCTGATCATGAGCCATCTCGGCTACGCAGTGGAGTTGATTGCCCCAACAACCAGAGATGTCAAACATCACGAAAAGCCAATTGTGCTATCGCTATCAACCTATCGCATACTCACACATATCGGCATGACACTCACACGGCCACGTGTAATCAAACAGGTTCGTTTGTCTGCTCAATCAAGGATGCAATCATTAACTTGTCGAGTAGATGATGTGGGTGAAGAGATGCTCGGCTGTGCCGTAACGGGGGCTGATTTATGTTCTGAGCTCAACGAGCTAGTTAACCGCAGTCATTTGATCCAACGAATCGATGGAATGGTTGCATCAATTGATGATCGCCAGCGACGACTCACGCTCGATACAGGCTATGTCTGCCAAGCTGACCTGGTTATTGCTGCGGATGGTCAACATTCAACCATGAGACGCCTGTTGGCCATCCCCTGGGTCGATAGTGGGCATGTTTCACAAACCATTCAGATGCCTGTTACGTGTCGTGAGCCATTGCCATGCGCTGAGTTGAGGTTACTCAGGCATGGAACGGTCGCGTTAATCCCATCAGTCAAACAAGGCCAAGCTTTTTTGATGTGGGTGCATACCCAGCAAGCACAGCCAATGTGGGAACAGATATTGATTAAGCAGTGTAACCATCAGCTATTTAAGTATTGGCCGGAGCTGGAGGCCAAATTGATCTCATGTGATTGGCAAGCAGTGAGTCAGTATCAGTCTCATCGGCGGTATGCCTTGTCTCTCGTCAGGCCTGGTGTTGTCTTAGTTGGAGATGCAGCCATGACATGGGAGCCAGTGGGTGCGCAGATGTTTAATTTAGCGATGGCAGATTTGGCTTATTTACACGACTGTCTATCCAAACAAACACAGCCAGGAACACTGTGGTCTAAACTCGCACGCTACCAGAAACATCGCCAGAACATTCATCAATCATTAAGGAAAGAGCTCAGTTACCTCGCAAGTCTGGGGAGCGTTCAAATCGGAACGAGTGCCTTGATATCAATGATGGATTGTCCGGGTATCAAAACACGCTGGATGAGAAAAGCCATGGGTTATAGGCTCAATGCCAGCATGCTACAACAGGAGTTGTTATGAATGAGATCACTGTGATTGGTGGCGGTATTGTCGGTCTAGCAACCGCTCTTGCTTTGGCCAAGTCGAACTTTTCAGTTACCCTGGTGATGGGTGATCAGCCTGAGTCTGTTGCGAGCGATTATATCAGTCCACAGGTTTGTGCGATTAATCAAACTTCACAGCGGCTTTTAAGGCGACTGGGTGTTTGGGATGACTGTCAGGCAAATCCCTTTTCGCTGATGGCTTTATCCGCTCAGCCAAACGCGCAACGCTTTTCATTTGATGCAAGTACCGTCGGTCAAGATAATCTGGGTTATATCGTCTCCAATGACCGGTTAAGGTGGCTGTTGTTTCGACAAGTTCAGCATGCCCCAAATCTAACGGTGATAATGCATGCCAAAGCACAAGCGTTATCAAAACGCGATCGCTCGTGGGTCATCGAAACAGACCGTGGTGATCGTGTGTATTCTCATGTAGTCATTGGTGCTGATGGAAGACAATCATGGGTTGCAAAACAGCGACACTGGAAAAAGGAGTCTATTGATTATCAACAGACCGCATGGGTTTCTTTAGTGACAAGTCAGTATGGCTCTCCTGATGCTTTTCAATATTTTAGTGCAAGTGGGCCTGTTGGGCTACTGCCCTTGGGTCGTGAAAAATATTGGGCGATGATTATGTCATTGGACAACCACATCCAGCAGGATAATCAAGATATAGATCGGTTGCTCAAACAGTATTTTGGAAAACAGTTGGGGCGTCTGGTGTCACAAGATCTGGTATGCTTCCCACTAAAAGGTCACCATGTTGATTATTATGGTCAAGATGGCCTATTTTTAGTCGGTGATGCGTTGCACACCATTCACCCATTAGCTGGACAAGGAATGAACCTGGGTCTTTTAGATGTGGCGGCACTGGTGGATGTTTTCACCACTGTGACTGATTGGCAGAGCTCACAAGCTGTCACTCAGTATCATTACTGGAGAAAAGGCCATAATGATTTAATGTATCGTT
>DLBP01000093.1:0-329 GCA_002480165.1 Proteobacteria bacterium UBA7821
ACAAAAAAATCGCACTGTTCTGGAAACTGCTCATAGCCTCTACACTAATGCTGGTTTTTGGCTATATTGGCGAAGCAAACATGGGAAGCCCCACACTGTTCTTCATACTTGGGATGGCTGCATGGTTGTATATTCTCTTTGAGTTATTCTTTGGAGAAGTCGCTGCCGCAACACATGAATCACAAAAAGCATCCTGTGCGCTTGCAGTCGTTAGTCTAAAATGGATAGTCACTGTTGGCTGGGCCATCTATCCGATCGGTTATGCATTTGGTTATCTGTTACCACTGGTTGACGCTAACTCACTGAATATTATCTATAACTTAGCTGAC
>DLBP01000093.1:639-3135 GCA_002480165.1 Proteobacteria bacterium UBA7821
AACTTAGCTGACTTTGTTAACAAGATTGCCTTTGGCTTGGTGATTTGGACAGCAGCTAGAATGGATTCGCCCATCTATCAAAAGTAGCCCGACCATTCAACTGAATTAAGCAGCTCAACGATGGGCTGCTTTTTTTTATTCCTATTAAAATATTTCGCATCAAAATAAGAAATACTCAGACTCTTATCCCGATTCAAATGAAACAGATGCGACAGAATTACTCTTGTTTATTCTTGCTCACAAGGATTTTTATCTAGCGCAAAGCTATGAGATAGAGTACTCTGAGTATCATTAGTGGAGTCAGCTCACCCCTTACTTTGACTGGTGATTATCAGATGAACCCAATGGTTTTCTACGATGACAACACAGCTTTTTTTGTTTATTTGAAGAAGAAGCGAAATTTATAGGAGTAAACTCCTCGCAGCATCGACGAGAACTATTACCGCCGCTACCAGAGTTAGCAAAACAACGCCCAGGCAAAGCCTGTCCCTGATTCGAGTGTGATGGATTACTTAACTGATGAGCTGGCAGATGATTAGCACACCCAGCAGGATGGCTCTTAGCAATTTTGGCATTCAATGATGGCACAGAAGCTATTAAGCAGATGACACTTGAAAACGCACAAACCAAACACGGTGCGATCGCGATACCACCGATAGGCAAACCTAACACCAACATCAGTGACACAACAGAAATAGACATGACCAATCGGCTTAGATGCCGTACACCCCCACTATAACGTCTCTGATGAGACAGAAATTCTGGTAAAAAATTTAGGTCTACTGGCCGTGCAATCTTAATATCAAAAGCATCACTCACACCACTGCCGTCACCAATCATGATACCGCAATCAGATACCTGCATTGCGGCTTTATCTTGTTCATCATTACCCACCATGACAACCGTATTGGGATTGATAAATCCTCTAAGGCGATCTAACCATGTCGGCTGCCGACCACCAGGTAATATCAAAGATGATTGGTTTTGACGCAGCATTTGAATTTGTTTTTCCTTCTGAGAACAATTGAATACTAACTGATGAAGCGGTAAGTCTAAAAGTCTAGCCATGTCTTCTCGGCGTGATTTTGTTAACGCCTCGTTTCCAGACTGGCCTGGTCCATTGGATCCATTGTGCGCACTCACAACCGCAATTAAAAAACCCTTCGATTTAAGTTCAGCAATCATGTCGATCTTGTCTTGTGAAATCTGATAATCATCACCACGGGAGTGTGGAAAAGCTAATGTTCTTGTTCGATCAAATACAACCACAACCCGAGATCTCAATAAAGAGAATTTATTAACTGTAATAGGCCATTTTGATTGACTGGCCTTATTCACTAAAGCTTGATGAAACCGGGCTTTGATTGAAACGTAGACGCAAGGGCACACTAACATTAGACACTCTGCCAGACTGACCGAAGCAGCTAAAATTCCAGAAGTGTATGCCATAGCACATGCCATTACAAAACTGATGAAATAAAATCCAATCAAAAACATTTTAACATGCCAATCATCTAACTCGTGATGACGAAAGCTCTGACGTTGATACGACTGAACCACGATCACCTTGCCAGACACAATCGGAGTACCAGGCTGGATCAATGTCGGCTTGTTGACCACCGTAGTAGTCTCATCATGGATGTAAACCCCTCCAGAGGCTAGCGTTAACTGAACGGGTGCCTCTACATACTGATCTTGTGAAGTACTTACAATTTCATATCGATCATCTGGAAGAAGTTCGCTGACTTTCTTAGACATCCTCGTGTTACCAGAATAAACCTCATCAATAACAGCATCTGCCATATAGTTCGCTTGTCTGTTGGCCATCTGTGCACGTAAGCTGCGTGTGTAAGAGAATACACCTGCAGAAAGGATGGCGTCATGTAGAAGAATTTCGCCTGCACCAGATAAAATAGCCATCAGGGATACAAGCCAAGTCAATATAACGACAGATAAAACAATACGCTCCATAGCCGGTAGTTGGAACGTGACTGGTGGTTGAACCTGACTGGGATCTTCGCTCTTTGGTTGCTTCATCGTTAGACGATTGTATAAATCGTCCCAAACTGGTTTAAACGAGACGTAGCAAAAGTGACCGAGTAGCAATGACAAACAAAGGAATGCGATCAGAGGGGATTGACCAAATAGCAGGCGCTCAACCCTGTGCGATTGTAATAGGAACCCTAGAATAGACATCAATAAACTATAATGTTTGCTGGAGCTTTTTTCTTCTACTGCATCACAACAACTATGGCTGGTGTTGTCACAACAACTTACTGTGTTAGTCATCGAACTCTCTTTTTCTGGATAAGCCATTGATAATAACAACTAATATATACCATGTCAAGTGAAAAAACTTATTGAACGAGCGCATGTAATGTCGTATGATGAAAGCGTTTAATGATTCATGCGGACAATATGTCACTGGCACTCAACACATTGCTCAAACAAACAATGACCCCGCACCTTTGTGACTTGCGATCAAATACGCACTAT
>DLBP01000059.1 GCA_002480165.1 Proteobacteria bacterium UBA7821
TTTGAGTCTGTCAGGCCGTCAATGACCATGTCATCGTCGAGTATCACTGCTGCAGCAAAAACAGGCCCGGCGATTGGCCCTCGACCAGCCTCATCGACTCCTGCAGTGGTTCTATTCATGCCTGCCCTCAATAACATTATCATTATCGTACAATAATCGATGAATGAATGCTACTGTTTCAACGACATTGACCCCAAGCGATGGCAAACCTTTCACAAAAGTCATATCTGTGCTAAAATAAATAAGTATTTTCGTTCATAAGGTGCCTCATCAAATGAAATCCAGCGCAATCAAAGTGTCCTTAGTGGTTATTGCCTCCCTCTCATTGCTGTATGTTTTAATCAGTGCATCGGTTGGTGTCGAGCTTGAGCGAGAAATCAAGCAAGAGATAGCTAAGCTAACCCAACGAAATCATATCTCACCATCTGATGTTGAACTCACCTACAGCCGAGGATGGTTTCATTCAACGATGCATTTCTATGCCATTTTAGATAGCGGGCAGATCGTATCAAGCGAGATCAAACTACAACACAACCCACATATTGACCATCAGAAAATTAGACTTGTAACGGCTGACATACGCTGGAATATTGATGGGATTGATGTGCAAAGTCGTCACAGTGTTTCACTGGATGACACCGTCGATACAGTCGAGATTGAGCCCTTCACATATGGTTATGGCGCGGGTGAAATCACTGTCTCCGGCAGTACCATTGTAGACAGTACAACCAATCAATCGGCTGTCACCGTCGAGGCAAAAACTGATCACATCACGATTGACTCTCAGATACAGATTCATCAACCAGCGATTGAGTACAAACAGCTATTTGCTGATCACAGGGATCACCTAACGGCAACCATTAAACAAATTGAGTTCCAAGACACTCGTCTAACCGATATCTTGATTAGTGGCTCGGCCAATATGAATGAAACAAACCTACAACTTCAAGCCAACTTTCAACCAGAAGAGACCCATAAGCCGGCAACAATCAAGATCACCACGACAGAAAAAACGTCTAGTCATGATAGCCAATACCACGTCACCATCGATGTATCGGATCCAGAGACATCACAAACCAGTCAACTCAAGCTCGATATCAAGGGCCCGTTGAATGACGAGGACTTATTTCTCGAACTGGATATACTCGATACACACTACCCTATTCTACTCGCTCACATGCCTGATACGGTTCGTGAACTACTAAAAAACCTAACAGAACCCAATGAAACAGGATATCATTTGTCTATTAGCTACGTCGATCACACCTTGATCGTTAACGATCAACCGCATGATTTAACTGACTGGGTCCCTAATTTTGATCAAGATTACAGTACCCCCCATCAACTAGACTATTTCACAAACAACTGGAGTTGATTTGACCAATATTTTATTAGTAGCTGGTGAGACTTCTGGTGATCAACACGCATCTGACTTAATCCGTCACAGTCAATCTTATCGGCCAGAGCTAAAATTTATCGGAATTGCAGGTAAAAAATCACAGAGTGAAGGCATGGAGATATTAGCCGATTGCCAGGATTTGAATATGATGGGCCTGTCAGCTGTATTAGGTAAAACATGGTCTATTGTTAAGTGTTATCGTCAAATCAGCCAACAGTTGCAGCAAAAACAGTTTGCATGTGTGGTGCTGGTTGACTTTGCCGGTTTCAATTTACGTATCGCTAAATTAGCCAAACGATTCGCCATCCCTGTTTTTTACTATATTCCACCCAAGGTATGGGCCTGGAAAGCAAACCGGATAAAAACCATTCAACGATACGTTGACCATGTCGCCTGTATTTTTCCTTTTGAAAAACAGTTATATGAAACCTATAATATTAACCATACCATTGTTGCTAACCCACTCATTCAACAACTTCAAGCACACCAGCAGCAACTGGCTAGATCTGTCAACAAAGACAGCACATCAAAATGGACCATCGCATTAATTCCTGGTAGCCGGCCTAATGAAATCAAGCACACATTACCACAACTACTACAAGCAGCTGAGAGATTAGATGGGTTGTACAACATCCAATGGCTCATACCACTGGGCCCTGACACGGCCAAAACAGACATCGAGCACTTAGTCAATCAGTGTCCTTGTGATATCAAGCTTGTTGATTCGAAACAGCGTTATGTGGCTTACCAAGCTTCGGACATCGCACTCGCATGTTCAGGCACGGTCACACTCGAACTAGCCCTATTAAATGTACCGATGGTTGTCTTTTATCGCATGTCAAGATTATCATACTACTTTGCAAAAATGGTCATACAAACACCCTATGTGAGTTTATGCAATATTCTACTGAAATCACGTGTCGTTGAAGAACTGATAAGCTGGCGAGATGCCAATGCTGAAAACATCGCACGTCAGTGTCAGTTGTTAATAGAGTCCAATACCAAAAGACACCAACAACAAAAACACTTTGACACAATCCGAAAACTACTTGATCCTCTTCAATATATGCGTGTTGAAGAAGCATTTGATCAATTTTTAACCAACGGGGCTACTCATGACTAAACCTAACATTTTAATTTTTGATTTTGATGGTACATTACTCGATAGCTTTGGTAGTATGAAGGTGGCTGCAAAAAAAACATTCCTAGAACTCAACTTGCCTTATCCTGGTGATCAAACCATCATGCACTACCTCCATAGCGGTAAGCAGCTCAATACGATACTACAAGAGGAGTCGTATCGCAGTGAGGTTGATATCAATGTTTCATTATGGGTTGATAGATTTTATCATCATCTTCAACAAAACCCCGAACAAACAAACCATGCATTTCCGGGTTCAATCACAGGTTTAAAAACACTAAAACAACATGGGTTCTCTCTCAACATTGCCAGCAATCGATCAAAAAAATCGATTCAATCCATTATTGAGCAATGGGAGGTCGAGACACTGTTTGATTGTGTCACCGGGGACTTAGCAGGCTACCGACTAAAACCTGAGCCAGATATGTTCGTCGATCACATACAGATACAGTATCCTAACGAAGCATTAACCAGTTTTTTAATGATCGGTGACACACAAACTGATATAGACTTTGCTGAGACTATTGGCATCGATTGTGTCATCATGCGATATAGCGCTGATGAAAACACACCGGTTCTGTCAAATCGTCACCGGACATTTGGCGGGTTTGGATCATTAGTCGAGTGGTTAGTCGGCGACCCAGGATCAGCTCGGTAACAACACCTATTAGCTGGATCACGAAGCGTATCAGATGGTAGAGGCGCAGGAGATTGTGTCGATTTCTTTCGTCTAGTAGGCAAACATAGAGCATCATAGACCGTCTTAACTGGCTTAAATACCAGCCAATAGGCAACTGCTCTAATTGTAAGATAGATCAAGAAAATAGGAAACAAAGTCGGCCTTACTAGATAAACAATACAGTTGGTTAACCACGGGTGCGTTCTTGAGTTAGTGAAGCTATTCTGTGGACTTGAATCTGTGATGGGCCCTAGCACCCAATGGCTCATTAAAGAATAACCTTGAGGACTTTTTGGATATGGATTATATAAATAATAATCGACATGTACTCCTCGCTTTGGCAAATAGCCTAGTGAACTGACCAGATCGCCAGCCTGATTAATAATCTTCAAAGGGATATGCTGATGTGTCTCGACCTCTTTTGTCATGGTACCTGGCGCATTAACAACGACAGCAGATACATTGCTCTCATCCTGCTGTGCATAACGATTAAGCGCAGGCATAATTAAGTAATTTTTTATTAATGCCCCACCTAGGCTCGCACCCAATAGTTTGGTTGGTTTGTTACTACTTTCTTGCAGTATTGTCACCACTCGATCGACAGTCATCTTCGCCAAGTAATAGCCAACGTCACCGAATGGAAATAAATCAACAAAAATCGTCCACAACCGAGTCACTCGAGTCGGCTGAAAAATGATTTTTCTCTCATGCTCACTATCCATGATAAGGACAGAAACAGACTCTCCAGGGAAAAATAACCGCATAAACAATGAACACCAAGTTTTGTCCTGCAATAAATTGAGTGATTTAAGAGAATACTGATCAAGTCGCTCATCTATTGGCACTCGGCTATCAGTTGTTTGAGTCACAAACCACGGAAGATAACACATCAGCATCTGATTGATGTGATCCGATGATGTCGTTGCACTGTCATTCGAATTCACATAGTCTAATATTTGATTGACAATTGCTTGGTTAACACCATCTCGCTCAACTAGAAAGATACTAGTCAAGAGATCAACACTCATGTCTAACAACAATCCAATTATTGAAGTAGATCGTCTCGGATTGAGAGCTTCTGTTAGGGAGAAAGAAGAGTTGACCACCGCTATTATAACTCAGCATTAATGTTTAAAATGATAGTGACACATCTGAATACGGATGTCAAACCATCACTCAATGACATGAAACAAACACCAATGAAGCCAAACCGCTAAGTTTTTCCATTAACGGGAGTTAATTTAATAAAATTTTGTCTAAAAAATTGACAAAAGTTGATTTTATCACTATACACTAATCATGCCTATGTCAAAACCAGTTGCACTCATTACCGGAGCCTCGAGGGGCATCGGATTCTATATCGCAAAAACACTCAGCTCACTGGGTTACAGAACCGTAATATTAGCGAAAACCACCACCCCACATCCAACATTACCAGGCACCATCTACACGGCAGCAGAAGCAATTAGCCAATTGGGTGAGACCTGTCTTCCCATCCCGACAGACCTTCGAGACAGTGAGCAAATTGATCAAGCATTTGAACAAGTTAGAAATACCTATGGCCGACTCGATCTATTGGTTAATAATGCAGGGGCAGTCAAATTAACCGACAGCCTTCATCTCCCAAACAAGCATTATGACTTAATGCAACAAGTCAATGGAAGAAGTTGTTTCCTGTGCTGCCAAGCGGCACATCCATTACTGACTCAAGGAGATAATCCACACATTATTAATATATCACCACCCATTCAACTCTCAGCTGAGTTCCTATTGCCTCATCTAGCCTATGCGGTATCAAAATACAGCATGAGTCTATATACCATCGGACTGTCGCAAGCGTTTAAACAAGATAAGATTGCTATCAACTCATTATGGCCAAGATATATTGTTGAGACCGCTGCAATCAATCATCTCAGCCCAAGCTTAAAAACGCGCTGTCGGACGCCACAAATCATGGCTGATGCCGTTGCTTGGATAGTCAAGCAAGACAGTCAAACATTCACAGGGCAACTACTGACTGATGAGCAGGTCTTGGAAAAAAGCGGTGTGTCAGATTTTTCTCAATACGCAATTGATCCAGAAAAATCCTTGTTCAAGGACTTATTTGTTGACTAAATACACATTGTTTTAATATAATTCCTGACATGACTATTATGTTTATCTCAGACCTTCACCTACGCCCTGGTGACCCAACAACGCATGACGTTTTCTATCAATTGATTGATACCATCGTCCCCTCTGTTGAATCCCTCTTTATACTAGGCGATTTGTTCGATTTGTGGTACGGACAAGTCCACCTTGATTACTATCAATCCGTTTTGAACAAACTGTCTAAAACCGGCATGCATTTGCCGATATACTTTCTACCAGGCAACCGTGATTTTTTAATCAGCCATGAACTGTGCCAGCAATACAACCTACGCCGTCTATCTGAACAACACCGATTGGCCCTCGGCTCGAATCAACTGCTGTTGTGTCATGGCGATGATTTGTGTCAACAGGACAGATCTTATCAGCGCATGCGTACTTTTGTGCAACATCGATTGACAACAAAGCTATTTCTCGCACTGCCTCTATCAGTTCGTCAAAAGCTCGCCCAGCTGATCCAAACATCCAGTCAAAGTGCTTGTCAATATAAAACCAACCAGTCGTTTGACATTTGCAGTCAAAGCGTTGACCAACGCCTAACATTCAATCAGTGCAACCTGATGATTCATGGTCACGTACACCAATTCAAACATCAACAGCATAACAATGGACGTCGAATTGTCTTGGATTCATGGCAACCAACGCCAAACTACTTGACCATCAGTCATGACGGTGACATTCATTATTATCAATACGATGGTCGACATAGCACACTCATTTACCAGTCCACCTGCTCAACCTAATGGCCCTCTAGCTCACCGGTTAATATAAACCAATGCCTGGATAGCGATTGATACTTGAAAGGTATGATAACCGACAGCGTCATCAAGAAAACCATTAAGCCCGTGGCAACTAGGCAAAGCAATGTAACGACTCGACTTCCGGAACTTAAACTAAACCATAACTCAGTATCGCCAACCAGCCACTTAAGCAGAGTATACTCAACCAAGCCAGCGATTAAACCCAGTAAACAATAAGGGTACGCGTGATTACTAAACGAGACCCAATCAAATTTTCTAGCAAAGAATAATTGTAAGCAACATTGAAACCAACTAGAGACTGCTAGAGCAATCGCCAATCCGATGTGTTGGTAGTGAGGGATCAATAGGCAATTTAGGCAAAGGTTAACTAATACCGATAGCATACCAATGATAACTGGAATGCGAGTCTGACCATAAGCGTAAAACAAGCTGGTTAGCACTTTGACAGCCATCATGGCAGGTAATCCCAGACTGAGTACCTCTAAACACCGAAAAACATTGATCACATCCGCTGGTTGAAATTTCCCATGATAAAAAAAAGTGACCGACAACGGTAAAGCCAATGTGTACAAACCGACCGTTAAAACAATTGATAGTAAAAATAGTAAACCCAAAATGCTGTTTGTGGTTGATTTCAAGGAGTCAAAAGCACTTCTTGACACCATTTTTGAAAAGCGAGTCAGAGAAACGGTTGATATCGACACTGCAAAAATACCCATTGGGAAGTAGATGATTCTATCTGCAAAGTATAGCAATGATAAGCTGCCGGGTGGCAAATAGGACATAAAGATGGTATCCATAAACACATTGATCTGGGCAATAGACGCACCGAACATAGCTGCGCCATACACACGCACAAAGTGAGATACATTGACGCTCATATGAATTCTAGGCACATACCAACCTGATAGCCTAACACAATAAGCATACAACACTGCATACTGAATAATCCCAGCGGACAAGACAGCCCATGCCATGATGGTGATGGATTGAAGACTGTGATAGCTAATCCATGCAGCTGAACAAATGAACAATAGATTCATTATTATCGGTGAGCAGGCAGGGATAGAATAACAGTCTCGCTGATTTAATACAGCCGATAAAACGCCTGATAGAGCAATCAAACCAAGCAATGGGAAAGTGATGGTTAGGTAATCGCATGCCTGAACAAAACGGGGATCATCAATCCCAATACCAGGCGTTAGCACAGAGATAATCCATTGTGGCTGCCAGCATACAATGACAGTCAAACAGCCCAATACAATCACCATCAGTGCTAATACTGTCTCGACGAAATGCGTTTCTGACTCATGCCCCTTAGCAGCCTGCTGAGATAATATCGGAACAAATGCTTGAGAAAATGCGCCTTCTGCAAATAAACGCCTCATCATATTTGGTATCTTGAAGGCAATTAAAAATGCTTCAAACTGCATGGAAGGCCCAAAGACACTGGCCCAAATAATGTCACGAACTAAACCAAGTATTCTTGATATTAATGTCAGTCCTGAGATTTGACTGGCCTTTTGGATAAAGCCACTAAAGTTAGTCATCACAGGCAAGCTGTTTGACAATCATGTCGAGTAAATCCGGGATATGATGCCTGGTGACCGTTGAAGCGGAGATAACAGGACTTGCCTGGTTTTTGTTGAAAAATATCACCATGTCATTCATATCCTCATCGGATAGGCAATCAGACTTATTCAAAACAACAATCTGTTTTTTTTGGACTAATTCATTGCTGTATTCTTTTATCTCAGCCTGTATCACTTGGTAGTTATGCCATACTGACTCAAGAGTGCCATTTGCATCAATCATGTGTAGGAGCAATCGACATCTTGAGATGTGTTTTAAAAACTGGTCTCCGAGTCCAATACCGCTTGCTGCGCCTTCAATAAGGCCAGGGATATCGGCCATGACGAAACTTGTTTGTTGTTTATAATCCACCACACCTAATTTAGGATCCAATGTCGTGAAAGGGTAGTCCGCGACTTTGGGTCGTGCTGCTGACACACAAGCAATCAATGAGGATTTGCCAGCATTGGGTAGACCTACCAAGCCGACATCTGCTAGTAATCTTAACTCCAGACGCAGTCTTTTTTCTCGTGATGGTTCGCCTAACGTTGACTGTCTTGGGGCTCGATTACGTCCGGATTTAAAATGTAAGTTACCCAGACCCGGCCGTCCGCCTTCGAGGAGGCAAATGCGTTGATTGGGTTGAGTGATATCACAGATTTTGGTATTCGTTTCTACGTCCCATATGATGGTACCACAAGGCACATAGATGGTCTTGTCATCACCGGCAGAACCTGTGCATTGGGATGAACCGCCATTGGAGCCAGGCTTTGCCTGGATAAGCCGAGTGTGCTTAAAATCAACCAGCGTATTGAGACTTGGGTGCCCCTCAACAAAGATAGAGCCACCTTTACCACCATCACCGCCATCAGGCCCACCAAATTCAACGTATTTTTCTCGTCGAAAGCTAACGCAACCATTACCGCCTTTCCCAGACTGAATGCGTATGGTTGCTTCGTCAATAAATTTCATATTAGCTAACAGGGTTGAGCAAATTAAGCCAGCCGTGTTGACGAGTTACTATCACAACTGCCATCAGCCAGAAGATAGAGAGTCGATCAACACGATAGACTTGCTCTACAATCTGGATGCAATCGGCCATTACACGGCTTGCTGATCGGATGGAATGATCATGATCGTCTTTTTCTTCAAGCGTCCTTTCGTAGTGAAATGGACTGTGCCAGTGACTTTGGCATAAACCGTAAAATCTCGACCCATACCCGAACCTTTACCTGCGTGAAACCGAGAGCCTACTTGTCTGACGATGATCGAGCCAGCTTCAACGTGCTCGCCACCGTAACATTTAACGCCGTCATACCTAGGGTTGGAATCTCTTCCGTTATTGGTGCTTCCGCCCGCTTTCTTGTGTGCCATTACTTCTCCTTACAGATAATTTCAGTGATCTCGACGCGAGTAAGGTCGTCTCGATGGCCAATGCGTGTCTGGCTATCTTGTCTGCGTCTGAATTTAATGATATTGATCTTCTCTCCTCGATAGTGAGACAGGACCTTGCCTTTGACTGTTGTAGCGCCTAGCACTGGCTGCCCGACATGGGTACCGCTGGAGTCTGAAACAAATAACACATCGTCGAAAACGACCTCGGCCCCGACATCAACAGACATTCGGTTAAACTCATAATATTGTCCAGCTTTGACAGTGTACTGCTTGCCGCCGGTCTTGATAATTGCGTAGCTCATGCTAACCTCTCTAGGACGTAAATAATTCAATGACGACAGTTTATCGTATAGAAATAAAAAAATCAACCTAATTTAGACAATTAACATAAACAAACTCGATTGCTTTTGGTAATCCGATCTGTTAAAGTTAGTTCAGTAGATAAAAGGTATCTAAATGATCACTGAAATTGTTGAACTTAGCACCATACTATCCCACATTTGTTTGTACTATCTCAGTGCTGTCGCAGTACCCGTCTGGATATTGCTTTGTTTCCAACAACCGCAACTAAACTACTTGACCAGTGCCCTGTGCATTGGCGTAGCCATTACCATGCAGTTATGGGATTATTACCACAACCATTCATCCGCGTTGTCCATTGATAACAGTCAAGCTAACTTCACTGACCTCTCGCGAAAATACACTTTGGTTGGTTTATTAACAACCGCTGCCATACCTCTTGGATCTCAATTAATCATGGCCAAACCCGTCACAACAGCGAGGATTATTCACTCAATATACGTTTCGGCCGCAACTGGAGCAGCAGCTTTCTGCGCGTCAAGCGTAGGCAGAATCATCGAGCCCTAGCAAAGTAGAAGTCCATCAAATACCTTGCGAAGACAAACAGGGTTTGTTAACATTAAATCATTCAGTTTGCATATAAAGTCTATGAACTCCGTATCACACACCTGTCAATCGATTCAACGAAAAATCAACGAAACTAATGCGATCATTGCCAGCAGCCTTCGGTCTGATGTCAGCCTATTACAACAAGCATTGTCCGGACAGCAAGAACAACGGGGCAAGCAGGTCCGTCCAACACTGTTGATCATGTGCGCAGAATGTATCCAATACCATGGCCAGGAAGACACAAAACTTGCTGCTATCGTTGAGATGCTCCACCTAGCAACGCTCATGCACGATGACGTGATTGATGAAGCTGATATTCGTCGAAATCGACCAACCATCAGACGAACACTGGGTAATAAAAGCAGTATACTAACGGGTGACTTTTATTATGCCACAGCTTTCAATCTCATTGCCTCAATCAATAATACAGCCATCACCCAACAAATTGCTGATGCAACACTGACCATACTCAATGGAGAAATGAGACAGTGGCAAAATCATCAAGATCAACTCATCTGCCAACCAACCTACTACCAGATTATCAATGAAAAAACGGCCAAACTGTTCGAACTAGCAACATCCATTGTCTGTTTGACCGAACCGGAATACCAAGCTTACTATCCGATTCTGAGAAAATACGGTAACAATCTGGGGATTGCCTTTCAAATCATAGATGACCTCATCGACTACACGCCATATTCTGGCAAACAAATCGGTACCGATTTCTACGAAAAAAAAGTCACCCTACCAATACTCTATTTACTCGAACAAACACCACCGAATGAACAACAACACATTAGGGACGCTTTTGGTCGAGATCTAGACTACATTCTGTCCCAACTAAACAGACATAACATTCTTGAACAATGCCGCTTAGAGGCAAATAGCATACTCCAAACAGCAATAACACAACTCGGATTCCTGCCAGACAAAGAAGCAACAAAGCGGCTAATTGACTATACCCAATCCATCGCAAAGAGGTCACACTAAATGATGCATGTCTTAATTATTGGCTCCGGCCTTGCTGGCTACATCACAGCCAAAGAAATTCGAGCCGCTAACCCTGACGTCTCCATAGACATGATCTGTCAAGATCAGGGTGATTTTTATTCCAAACCACTGCTATCCACATCGCTACATCAAAACAAACAACCGGACGATCTCATCACACATACTGCTAGAGAAATGGCCGAACGCTATCAGATGACAATCCACGCTCAAGAAAAAGTCGAATCCATCATCCCTGAGAAACAACGGGTCAAAACAAACCGAGCAGAGCATCGCTACGATCGATTGGTCCTAGCAACCGGAGCAATCCCAAGAACAATAAACGACCAGTGGGAAACAATCCAAGGTGTATCACACATTAATCACTTAGATGATTACCGAACATTTAGACATCGACTGAAACAAAAACAATCCGTGACGATCATAGGCTCTGGCCTTGTGGGCGTTGAATATGCGAACGATCTGCTACTCAGTCAACACTCAGTCAATATGATCTCCCTACTACCATACCCATTGTATGGTTTGGTTCCCGAGGCCATCGGTCTCGCTATGCTGGACAACCTAATGAGCAAGTCGCTCAACTGGATACAAACAGCAGGCGTGTCTGACATTCAGTCAAAACACGCCATCTGCGTCACAACCCAAGAAAATCAAACCATTCAAAGCGACCAGGTTTTACTAGCAACTGGCTTTATCCCGAATACCACGCTGGCAAAATCAGCCCAGTTAAATTGTGACCAGGGCATCCTGACCAATCAATTTTCCCAAACCAATCACCCGAACATTTTCGCCGTTGGTGATTGCGCCCAATCACCCAATGGCATTGAGTTTTATATCTCTGCTATTCGAAAATCAGCTTACGCAATCGCCAGAAATCTAAACACAGTCAACACCCCGATCCAATCAAAACTCACCCCAATTGTCATCAAATCTCCCCTCTACCCCGTTGTTGTTTGCTTTAAAAACAACCAACGGGTTGGGACATGGGAAGTCGATGGGGATGATAGCAACTTCACTGGCAGGCTATTCGACCAAAGTGGACAACGAATTGGATTTGCACTGAGTGGTGACCACACAACAGAGAGACAAACACTCATTACGTGGTTAGATGGCTAAACAAAAGCTACTAATTCTATTAATTTTACTCACTCAATGCCCTGCAGCAATTGGCCCACAAGTCATCCATCATCACAGCGTGAGCAAAACCGATCACTGGCAATTCATCCTAAGAAATGAATTCGATCAATTCATCAACCAGCCTGGCGCCCAAATCATCACCTCATCGATAGCTATCAATTACACCAATGCTAGAGATGACCAATCTGTTATCGATTTCCTAAAAGCCGCAGGTGCCACCATTCAACACCACGATGGCCTGTATACCCTATCTGGAGCCTTTACCATCAAGGGGTCAGATGCCGTGACTGAATCATTCCCATGGTGCATCTCATGCCAAAAACCACAGCCAGATGGCTTTGTCGGACCCGCACCATGCTGCGTCAGTAGCACGCATGATGATCCAGTAACCCAAATGAATTCCTTGAACTAATCGGTTATCATGCGTATACTTTGACAGAGTTGACACATGAGACTGTATGAAAAAACCAACCAACAGTTATATCACCATCAAGGGCGCGAGGACTCACAACCTCAAAAATATCAACCTCAACATCCCCAAGAACAAATTAGTCGTTATCACAGGCCTATCAGGCTCAGGTAAATCATCTCTTGCATTTGATACGATCTATGCAGAGGGCCAAAGACGGTATGTCGAATCTCTGTCATCTTACGCACGCCAATTCTTATCCATGATGGACAAACCAGATGTTGATATCATCGAGGGCCTGTCACCAGCAATTTCAATTGAACAAAAA
>DLBP01000017.1 GCA_002480165.1 Proteobacteria bacterium UBA7821
CAGCAAGGGCAGCAGCAGCAAGGGAAGCAGCAGAAAGGAAAGCAGCAGCAAGAGTACCAGATAATCCAACAGCAGCAGCTCCAGAATCAAGATACGCAGACTCAATATACCTATTATTAGCAGTAGTAATAGTTGGAGTGTCTGGTGTCACAGGCGTAGCTAGTTTCACAACAAATCAATCTATATTGGGTGGTGTGGTATTCTTTTTCTTACTTAGAAAGTGGTACAATAGAAGGTTTGAAACAAAAAGACCACAGCAGATAATGCATAGACATAACACAGTACCGTTAGTTTTATTAAAACCTCTCCCACAAGAAGATCTTAACAGCAGAGTCAAAGTAATATGTGATAGCACGATTACAAATGCCGACACGGTTTGTGATCAACTTGATTTCATCAATGATCAAATGGGTACTATGAATACTATTGAACAAATTGATATAAATAAGGTGTTCCAGAAATGTCAAGATTTGCTTGTGTGCACTGATGATTTAGGTACAACGTCGAGGTTATTAATTGCCCTATCAGTCTTTTCTAACAGAGTGGGCAAACATACATTTATGCCATCAGCTTTTATTGATGATCACATTAAAGATATTTACTGCAATGGATATGCCCACTATTATTTATCAGATGGTAATAACTTAGATGCTGTGACTGACCTACTTATAAAAGCTGTGGGAAAACTTGGTCATGAAAATATAGAATCAGAAAATTATCGACAAATAATTGAGGGTGTCATAAACCATCTAGTGAGTATTAAAGATTTAGATGAAAGTATTAGCAATAGCCTACTCACGAGTGTTATAGGAAGGCCTAAATAAGATAGTTTCCTTATTGTGTTACGAATGTAACTAACTGTCCTATTAAATTTTAAACATGCTTGATGATAAAATGGTTCATGTGTTTGAACGATTTCACCATTGTTGACCAGCTTGTTGCATCTTGAGTCTTCCTATTATTTCCATCTGTCTTAATCATAAGATAACGTTGATGGATGGCTTAACTGGTTTAGTACAATAATTTATGGCTTATTTTACTATAATGTTCACTATCACTATCACTGTATCTACTGAATAGACTGCTGACTCTAGATTGGCTGTGATCAATATTTTTCTTGCGCAGTTCTGTCTTGAGTGATTTTGTCAGTAATAGTAAATCATCACGTTTTCCATACACAGTCAAATCATCAATGATTCTATCAAGCTCTATAGCAGCCTTGACGATGTCCTTATTGTTGATGTGACTGGTCAGATTCGTTAAGAGCTGATTATTATCAATCAGTGTAGTAATTCTTGAGAGTTTGACCTGACGCTCGTAGATTGCCGAAATCATCTGTATTGCTGGAATTTGATCTGATAGCTCAAAATTGTCTATCCAATCCATATTGTCAACAGTCCCATCTACTTGCTGGTTAAGTATCTCAGTTTTTAAACGAATAATTTGGCCTATTTGTTGATTTAATGCGTTACTTAATGACGGACTGCTGTATCTTCTGTCAACCCGACTTTCAATGTGTTGTTTAATTTGTTTGCTTAGCCTCTCTGATGAGCCTCTTCTATAAACGACCGGTTTATTTGGTAACGGTGCACTGTGCAATTGTTGTGCTATTGGTGTTATCGATTCACCAGTTTGGGTATTGATGGATTCGAAAATCGCATCTAGCCATTGGCCCTTAAGCCGTTGCTTTTGAATTATCGGAATGGCTGCTTTGATGGCACGGAGCTGTCCGACTAGATGGTCCATATCAGTTATAGAGATACTAGATGGATTACTGCGGTCATACACTAACTCTGCTCGTGCAATAGCACCATTAATTAGTTGTATGGCTTTTTTCCAGTTCCGATTGGATATATTTGTTTTAATTTGGCTGACGACTGTGCGATAGTTTGATTTAATTTCAATCATTTGTTTCGCACGCTGGAATTGGATCATAAGAATATCGAGTATGGTATTATCTATGTCAGAATTTATCGCAGTGTTGAGATCATGAATTGATTGGTCGACATCGTTAAATAATTTATAATTTAGGTATGCCCTAATGACTAGATAAGGTATGGGGCTATTGGTATGATCAATCTGAATGTGGTCAAAAACATGACGAATGTCTCGAGTGATCTGTTTTGATTCTATTTGCTGTAGATTGGTATAAAAAAGTTTGCTATTTGTATCTAAGCCGTATAAGTCCGTCGTTTCTTGATGGATCTGCTCAGCCTTGTGGAGTGCATCTAAAACATCAGTACTACCACCTTCCCACGGCTTAACTTGTTTGAGTATGTCTTTTACCGTTTTGTTCAGCTTGTATGGTGAGCTATTTCGTCTTGATAGCTCATGGTGAAAGATGGTAGCGCCAAGTGTGAGGAAAGCGAGTCGTAGGTATGTTTTAAGCATATTATTGTGTCTCCTAGTTATCATGCATATTGTATGCACTTGTTTATTCTCTCAAGATTACACCAAAAAGACAGAAAAGTCAATAGCTTAAGGTCTTATTGTCTTTCGTCGTGTAAGGGTATGAGTTATGTTCTTGTCAATGCCACGTCTCTAACACATGCCTGATGACAAAAACACACCGTTTCGGATCTTGATCGATAAACACACTCATGCTAATATGTTGGATGTTATCATATAAGGTGAGTGTATGCCAAGTTTTGATATTGTGTCCAATGTTGATCTTCACGAGCTGACTAATGCCGTTGATCAAGCTAACAGACAATTATCTAATCGGTTCGATTTTAAAGGTATTGACGCCTCATTTAAGCTTGAGGAGAACCAGGTACTCCTAACGGCGCCATCCAATTTTCAGATTAGTCAGATGCAAGATATTTTGTATTCATCGATGACTAAGCGCAGTATTGACACCAAGTCGCTTGAGCCTCATCCAGTACAGACTGGTCTGAGTGCTGCAAAGCAAGTCATCGATGTTAAACAGGGCCTTGAGCAGTCACTGGCCAAGTCGATAAACCAGTTCATCAAGTCGGAGAAAATAAAAGTTCAGACTCAGATTCAGGATCAACAAATTCGCGTCACCTGTAAGAAAAAAGACGACTTGCAGCAAGTGATATCGATACTAAAAGAACAGGACTTTACTCAGCCGCTACAATTTGTTAACTTTCGCGATTGATGATGATTAAATATCTCTGCTCGCCAAGATATTTTTACAGCATGCTGAAGGTACTCAAGACACCGATCTCTCTGTCTTCAATTCTGGCTTTTATACTGGGTTTGTATTGGGTATTTTATCTAACACCGATGGATGCAGTTCAAGGATATACTTATAGAATCTTGTATATCCATGTTCCCGCTGCGATTTGTTCGCTTGCCATTTATTCGGCTATGGCACTCCTGTCACTGATCTTTCTGATCTGGCCTCTGAAAATAGCTGATATGTTGTGTACAAAATTAGCTGTTCTTGGCTTGGTATTTACCCTACTTGTTCTGATTACAGGCAGTCTTTGGGGCAGGCCAATGTGGGGGACATGGTGGATCTGGGATGCAAGATTGACATCTGAGTTGCTACTAGCATGTATCTATACGGCCTATATTGTCCTTCGCCAGTCGCTGATTAATCACCCTAAGCAGGCACAAATATGCGCTGTATTTGCATGCATTGGTTTTCTTGATTTACCCGTTATTCACTACTCAGTTATTTGGTGGAATACGCTGCACCAAGGCCCATCATTGCTCAAATTAGGTTGGCCGAGTATTCACACGTCGATGTTGTGGCCGTTAATTGTCATGATTATCGCATTTTCGCTATACTGTATATCGGTGCTAATCCTAGCATGTTTGAACCACCAGATGGAGCAGCGTCATCACAATGCCATCAATTAGCCTAGACAATACACTACCGGCCGCTTTAGACATCTACCAGATAATGAGTTATCTAATCGTCATGGTGTCGTTATTGGGACTGTGGCTATTTCAGTATCAACGCTATAAAAGCCTCCAGAAATTTGAAGTCAATGAAAATTCCCAAAAGACGAATCATCTATATTAGTATGACCTCACTGGTTGCATGTTGCTCATTAGCGCTACTATTAATTTTGATGAACGATCAACTACAAGTCTATTATACGCCCTCTAAGTTAGTGACGCTACCTCTGTCGAAGCAGATGGTTAGATTGGGTGGTACTGTCGACGAGGGGTCTGTTGAGCATAATACAAAAGAGATTCGAGTGAATTTTAATATAAAAGATGATTTGGTCTCATTGCCAGTTGTTTTTTACGGTGTTTTACCCGCGCTATTCAAAGAAGGGCAGGCAGCTGTGGTTCAAGGTGTTTTTGATGGCGATACTTTTCGTGCGAATGAAGTGCTCGCTAAGCATGATGAAAATTACCAGCCAATTATAGAGATACGATCATGATCTTGCCAGAAATAGGATTCTATTGCCTCATTTTAGTATTGGTTTACCAGTGTCAGTTTTTTCTCATAATACGAACAATGCCATTGACGAGACAGTCTCTGAGAGCCATTGTGTCTTTACCAATGGCGCTACTTCTGGTGGCTTGTTGTCTACTCATCTATGCATTTGTGTCCAATGATTTTAGTATCTGGTATGTTGGTGCGCACTCATCTTCTAACCTACCATTGCTCTATCGTATCTGTGCACTCTGGGGTGGGCATGAAGGCTCGTTATTATTGTGGTGTTTGTTACAGTCAATATGGGTTGCTCTCATCGTTTACACCGAATCAGACGATAACATTGAATTGACGATAGCCGTTGTTAAGGTACTACTCGTATTATCAATTTTTTTTGAATTGTATTTGATTGCCCTATCCAATCCATTTATGAGAGTATTGCCAGATATTCCATTAGAAGGTAGCGATTTAAATCCGTTGCTACAGGACCCAGGTCTAGTCGCTCATCCACCGATATTATACATTGGCTATGTCGGTACTTCTATTCCATTTGCTTACGCATTTGCTTGCTGCTTATACCAACACTGTCGGTCATTGCCATGGGCACAGCGAGCTAGAGTTTGGGCGAATTATGCTTGGTTGTATTTATCAATCGGTATTATTCTTGGAAGCTGGTGGGCCTATCGAGAATTAGGCTGGGGCGGGTGGTGGTTTTGGGACCCGGTCGAAAATGCCTCCCTAATGCCTTGGTTACTAACGTCAGCACTCATTCATAGCTTAATGGTTACTGAACGCACTGGTCAATTAACCCACTGGTCGGTTTATTTGGCCATGTTCACTTATTGCTTTAGTATTTTAGGAACATTTATTGTCAGGTCTGGTGTCGTCGTATCGGTTCATGCATTCGCATCAGATCCAGGTAGAGGCCTATTTTTATTAGCTTTTCTTGGAGTGGTTGTGTCCGCTTGCTTGTACATTTATAGGCAGTTTTGCAATGAGCAACGTCCCAACAATCCTTCTTACTGGGGCAAAGCCAATCTGATCTGGATTAACAATCTCTGTTTAACACTGGCAACCGCTATTGTACTGTTAGGTACACTGTATCCCATGATTCTTGAGACGCTGGGGTTGGGGCGGATGTCAGTGGGTCCACCGTACTATAACCAGGCTGTGGTTCCACTAATGTTAATGTTGTTGGTGCTGATGGGATCACAACACTGGGTTAACTGGGCGCGTCACAGTCGGGTCAAAACCAAGCCAGTGATCTTGCACACATTGGCAGTTAGTTGCCTGGCTTTAATTGCCCATGGCATGGGGATGACATCGATTAGGATGGTGCTGGGATTTTCATTGGCACTTTGGGTTTTGTTAATACATCTGTTCTTTCTATTACGTTATTTTATCCACAAAGATCGAAGCCGGGCGTTGCCAATGCTAGTCAGTCACATGGGATTTGCAATGGTGGTATTAGCGATCTGTCTCAGTGAACACTTAGTGGAGTACCGTGATGTCTATCTGAATGAACACCGTCAAATTGAGATGAATGAGTACAGCCTATCATTACGCAAGACTAACCAGATCAAAAGAGATAATTATACGGCTGATCAAGCAGAAATAGTGGTTCAGAAAGGCAATCAGACCTTTAGTTTATTTCCAGAAAAACGCTATTATCCCATTGCAGATATTGTCATCGCTAAGTCTGATATTTATGTGAGTTTCATCAATGATGTGTACATCACACTTGGCAACTATGATGAGCAAGGTGGCTGGTCGATGAGGGTGTCACATAGACCATTTGTGCGTTGGATCTGGTATGGTGGTATCGTCATGGCATTGAGTGTTACTTTAGTTAGATTGCCAGGAATAAGGGGGCGGCGTGGTTAGGTTATATTGGCTAGTGAGTGTGTTCATGTCATTATTGTTGGTTGTCATACTGTTTAATGGTTTGTACCAGAATCCATCACGACTTGAGTCGCCCATGATCGGTGAGACGATCACAGATATTGAGGGTTTAGTTGATCTTAACTCCAATGCACAGGTAGGGGGGTTACCGACTCTAAAACGTCCTTATTTAATTCATATCTGGTCGATTTGGTGTGATGTATGCTTACGTGAGATTCCTCAGTTCAGTTCAGTTGTTGGAGATATTCCGGTGATTGGGATTAAACATGGTGAGGATTTGTTTGAATATGACGACTATTTTGACTACAACTGGACGTTGGATCTGAGGTACCACCCGCTAAATAACCCTTTTTTAGTTGACTTGGGTGTGGTTTCTTTTCCAGAAACTTATCTTGTTAGTGGTGATGGCGAAATCTTAGCCATACACCAAGGCGCGTTGACTGAAGCGATATGGGAGAAAATTTTTGTACCGAAACTGTAAACTCATGGGTTCTGTGATATTGATTGCTTATGTTATGTTAGCTGTCTCCCTGGCCGACAGTCTAAAACAAGTTGACCATATCACACAAAAGCTGCGTTGCTTAGTCTGTCAAAATGAGTCAGTTTTTGAATCCAATACTTTTTTTTCAGCGTCCATTAAGCAGCAAGTGTATGAACAGGTTAAGCAGGGTATGGACGAGTCGAGCATCTTTGAGAGTTTGAGGTTACGTTACGGTGATGCAATTTTGTTTGAGCCAGCATACAACGCAACCAACTTTTTATTATGGTTCCTGCCGGTCGTTTTTTTTCTAATTGTTTTGTATAAAGTCTACCGGATGATTCGTCAGTAACCATGTCTACCCGGGGAGAGACTCGAACTCTCACAGTGTCACCACCGGAGGATTTTGAATCCTCTGCGTCTACCAATTCCGCCACCCGGGCAGGTTTATAAACCTTAACAAGAAAAAACAAGCCTGTCAATTTCATTGTTCGTGTACGCTTTTGCCAATTGATGAAAAAAAATGAAAGGGTTACTTTTCTATTTGAAAAAGAGACACAAATTTTATAGACTGAAATTTTAACATTGAGTGTTTATGAAATCTAAGTCCAAGCGCATTACCCTCGATTGCTATGCTGTCGACCCCAGTCAGTTACACATAGGATCCCTTATTTTCTTTTATTCTAAGAATACTTCTAGTCTAGTAGAACACGTTGCGATCTGTGTTGGCTTTGATGATCAAGTCATTCCAAGACTTGTACACTGTGTTAATGGGCAATCAACCAATGGTGTTGTCGAAACAGATCTTTTGTCAAAATATGCCTACTTAGTGAGTACACCGCGTGATAAGAAGCTACGTGAAATAATCGTAGCTTTAGCAAAATCTTATGCAAGAGAGCGGACTGATCATACCAGAATACCTTACGATTATAACCGATTTAACACCATTAGAGATACTCTGAAACAACACAAGTGTATCAGTCCAGAGAAACAGTTACAATACAGTAACCAACAGTTCATTGATTATCCATTGTTGTGTGTCACAGAAGTCGTTAAAACGGCTGTTCGCGGCAATCAGCCAATACGCCGTGTTGCACCGGTCAGTCAAAAAGGCATGACCTGTGCACATTTAGTGTCATTAATATTACAACTAGCACTCGTCAAAAAGAAAATGTCGCACGCTATTTGCCCACTCAGTCAGTTGGGACTGATATATCCAGGTACTTCATCAGTATCAATTGGACACACCGATTATGGGTGTTTAAGCAATACCGTTTCGGGCGATTTTTTAAGACAATATTTAGAAAAATTACCCGCTAGCTCTACCAAAGACAAGACGGTTTATCCAAATACGATACCAGCCGTGGCAGCTTTAGGAGTCTCGCAGTCAGAAATAGAAACTAATCTGGCAATACTTCAAGAGACTTTATCAAACATGCCTTTTTTGAGCAAAACCATGACAGCGGCCGCATTACTCGACTTTGTTGATAATCACTCAGGTGATGGGGGTATGTTCTATCACGCGGGCGTGATTGACCCCAGAGCGACAGGAACAAAAACCCGGATAAAGCATCATAGAATCAAAAAGACAATAGATCTCGATAGCGCGTCAGCAG
>DLBP01000067.1 GCA_002480165.1 Proteobacteria bacterium UBA7821
CAGAATATCTGGCCATAGGTGTCATCCCCAACGGTTGCAATTAGCTCGGTGCTCAAGCCGAGCTCGGCTAAGGCCGCGATGGTGTTTGCAACAGATCCACCGGCTAGAGTTTCAGATGTCTGTTTGAGCGTTCTGAGTCTGGTGGATTCTTGGTTATCGATCAGGACCATGCCGCTTTTAATCAGGTTGTTGTCCTGAATGAACTGGTCATCGACGCCGTCAATAATCACATCCAGTACAGCATTGCCAATTCCTAGGATGTCGATGGTTTTTTGAGTCATTTATACCCTTCAGTTGGTTGGATTTTCAACGGAGAGGATTCTAGCATGCTTTATTCTTTAAATCAATAACTGTCTGGTTTATACTGTTTGCGGATGTTTGTAACGCGATCGGCGGGGGTGTCATTGATGGTTATTTTGATTTTAGTAATATTTTTATTGCTGTGTTTCTCGGCTTTTTTCTCAGGTTCCGAGACAGCAATGATGGCAATTAACCGCTACCAATTGTCCGTTGCAGTCAGTGAGCGTGATGCGCCTGCTCAGCTAATTGATAAACTGCTAAGTACGCCTGAGAAGCTGATTGGTATGATTTTAGTCGGCAACATGATCATGAACAATATGGCCATGACTTTGGTGACGAGTTATTTTTCGAATAACTATCCAGAATGGGGCATTGCGTTGGCTTTCGTGTTGCTGACATTATTTCAATTGGTCTTTTGTGAGGTGTTGCCCAAGACGATTGCGGCGGCTTATTCCTTTCAGTTATCGCGTGTGTTGGTCTATCCACTTAGAATTGTGATGACGCTGCTGTCGCCAGTGGTTTTTTTGTTGTCATGTGTGACGAATGCGCTACTGTCATGCTTTGGCTTGTCTGCCTCGCAAAGAAAAGCGGCTGATTTGACTGTTGATGAGTTAAAAGGCTTGGTCCGCCTGGGTGGTCGTGAGTTGCCGAATAAAAATAGACACATGTTGTTAAACATTTTGGATATTGAATCTGTATTTGTTGAAGATGTCATGCTGCCAAAGCAGCAAATGCTGCTAATTAATATCGCGGATTCATTGTCTGATATTCAGAGTCAGTTGATGTCATCCGAGTGTCGTCATGCTTTGTTTTATCGTCACGATTTGGATTCTATTCAGGGGGTTTTGTCATTGCGTCGTTCTTATAAATTAATGGCTGACTCCAAGCTAAGCTACCATCGATTACAGCGTTCGCTTGATTCGGTGTGTTATGTGCCGGTTGGTTCATTATTGTCAACGCAGTTGTCCAAATATGATGGTTATCGAAAGTCGTACGGGGTGGTTGTTGATGAGTATGGCAAGTTGATGGGCTTGCTGACGCAGCATGAGATATCTAGGTTTGTTGTTGGTTACTGGATAGATCCAGATCGATTTGGTCAGATCACCAGTGTTTCGCCATCTGAAGTGCATGTCATGGGGGATGTTTCGGTTCGTTCTGTCAATCAGGCGCTGGCTGTTGAGATGCCAACGAGTGGACCGGTGACCTTGTCGGGTTTGGTCATTGAGCACTTGGAGTGTCTGCCAGATGGGCCCGTGTCTGTGAAGTTGGATAACGTGATGGTCGAAGTGGTTGAGATTAACGAGAACTTGATCGCTTATCTTAAGGTGGTTCGGGTAACTTGATTGACGGTATGGTGGCTAGTCAATGTGGCTGTGTTACGCTATTGTCATGTTGTATTTGTTTTTGTTGATGGTGAATGTGACGTCTGTGTGGTCTGTCGGTTGGTTGCCACTCGTTGGCAACGCTGCTGTTTTTTCTAGTGCTGATGCTAGGCAATTGAGTCATTTGGTTAATTTGGCAAGATTGTATACCCGGCTCAGTGGTGGTGATGCTGAGGTTGTGTGTGAGGCTGGGAGTATTGCGGTTGCGCATGGCAATGGTGACGTGAGCTCCAAGCTGGTTGTGTCGCCATGTGCTTGGGTTGGGCAGGGAGCGGGCGTGCGTTTTGTTGATGGGGTGATGCTGTTTAATAGTGGGCATTTTGATCTGGCGGACGGCCTGTCGAGTGTGGTGATTAGTCCAGTTGGTCGAGTGAGAATTGATCAGCGCTCGTGAGGCATTGATTTATTGTCAGTGCTAAGCTATAATCAGTTAGGTTTTAATGGGTCAGCCTGGTGTTTCGAATTATTTTATCTCTTTCAGTGGTTCTTTTGGGATCCTTTTTATTTGCCGAAGAGTTTCAGGTTAAGCATATTTTGGATGGGGTTGATAAGCCTGCGTCTAAGTCTCCTGTGGCAGCCGTCTCGGCTGCTAAGCCAATCCGATTCGATTCACCAGAGGCGGTGGGCTTTGCTCATGATATTATTTCACTGGTTCACTATGTTTCTGGCTTGGCAGGTTTGGCTATGCTGGCCATCGCTTTCGGGCAGTTGAGTTCCCACCGGGATAACCCAGCTGCCTATCCGTTAGGTCGGGTGTTCGTTGTTTTCTTATTGGCCTTTATACTGCTTCTTTTGCCATTTATTCCCTATGTTTATGATTGAGTTATTAGCATGATAATTGTATTAATCGGACCACCAGGTGTTGGGAAAGGGACTCAGGCAAAGCGTCTGTGTGACACTCTGTCTCTCAGGCATTTGTCCTCAGGTGATATTCTCAGACAGGCTGTTAAAGAGGCGTCACCGGACAGTCAGTTGGCTAAGCAGCTTGCGTCAGGTTCGTTGGTTGATGATGGTGTGGTTTGCCAGCTGATACTTGATGTGATTCGATCGTCCGATCAGGGTTGTCTACTAGATGGTTTCCCAAGGACAGAGTCGCAGGCCCGCTTTCTCGCTGACAGTGGGATTGCGATCTCGCATGTCGTTGAGTTGGATATTAAGGATGAGCGGGTAGTCGAGCGCATATCGGGTCGAATGGTTCATGCCTCGGGGCGTGTGTATCACAAGCTCTATAATCCACCCAAGGTTGAGGGTTTGGATGATGTGACTGGTGAGCCACTGATGGTTAGGTCTGATGACTCTGCTGATGTGGTGATTAATCGCTTGGCGATTTACAAGCAAGAAGCTGGCGCATTGTTGGCTTACTATCGATCTAGTGAGGTGGGGTTATTAGATGTTGCTGTGGTTGATGCCAATCAGGATATCGATAGCGTTACTAGAAGCATACTCAAGGTCGTGTCAGACCGTTAATCTACATGTTTGATCTCTTGTTATTGTTGAGCTGATGTCGTGATTAATCGTTTGGTAATTCACAAGCAAGGCGGTCAGCGCATTGTTGGCTGGTGCTTGATTTAGTCAGCTGTGGTTAATTCCAATCAAGATATCGATAGCGTTACTAGAAGCATACTCAAGGCCGTGTCAGCCCCTTAGTCAACCAGTCACATTTCTCTTTTTGATCTCTTTATCTATCCAATGGTTCTTATCGATCGATTGGCCTCTTTTTGTCTCTCGTGAGTTATTAAGTGGTTATTTTTTTGTTTTAAGGCTTCTATAATGGAGTTTTATGTGCTATTGTGTATATAAGTGGGTATAAGTGGTGAATAGTGGTAGTTTCGATGCAAACCCGATTCAGAGGAATCAGCGCAGTTAACATGGATAGCAAGGGGAGGATTGCTATTCCTGTTAAGTATCGAAACTACCTCTTGCAAGAGAGGGGCGCTTGTTTGGTCGTAACCATTGATACAAATGACAAATGTCTACTACTTTACCCACTGCCTGAATGGGAAGAGATCGAGAAGCAGATTGAATCCTTGCCAAGCTTCGATCAACAAGCACGAAGAATCCAACGTCTGCTCATCGGTTATGCGACCGAGGTGGATATGGATAAGAATGGCCGAATCTTATTGTCTCCTATGTTAAGAGATTATGCAGACCTGGACAAACAGTTGGTCCTCGTTGGGCAGGGAAAGCGCTTTGAATTGTGGTCCAAAAAGATCTGGGATGAGACAACCAAAGAATTGCATAATCGCTCTTCTGATGAAGTGCCCGAGTCAATGAAGTGGTTGTCGCTATGATCACAGAGCACAAACCGGTCATGCTTAATGAGGTTCTTCGCTCATTGGCAATACAGGAAGATGCCAGAGTATTAGATATGACTTATGGACGTGGCGGGCATGCTAACGCAATGCTTGGCTTGTTAGGAGAGCAGGGGCGTCTTGTCGTCGTCGATTGTGATGCCAGCGCAATAGAACACGCAGAGCAACACTTGAGCGATGATGAGCGCATCACAATTCATCATGAACAGCACGATGCGGTTGTGTCAAAACTCATAGATGAGCAGTTTCAATTCGACAGTGTTCTAATGGATTTGGGTGTCTCATCGCCACAGCTTGATGATCCGACTCGTGGGTTTAGCTTTCGATTTGATGGCCCTCTAGACATGAGAATGGATCAACGCCAACCGATTACAGCTGCTTCATGGATCAACAATACCGATGAACAGACAATGGCTGATTGTATCTGGCGGTATGGTGATGAAAAGAGATCAAGGAAAATCGCTGAAGCTATCTGCAATAACCGACCAGTCGATTCAACACAACAATTGAAAAATCTCATTCATGGCGTCAAGCCAAGGCGTGCTGGACAGAAGATTGACCCAGCCACTAAGACATTTCAGGCGATTAGGATCTGTATCAATCGAGAATTGATACAATTAGAAAAAACCTTGCCAGTTATACTGCAATTACTAAGAGTCGGTGGCCGATTTGCCGTGATCACCTTTCAAGGACATGAGCAAACAATTCTCAAGAACTTTATCAAGCGGCATAAGACTCCAAAGCGAAACAAATATCAAGAGATTTCACCCCCGGCAGACCACGCCATATTAACCGTGCTCGAGCGCATTAAGCCGTCGAACGATGAGCGACTGAATAATAATCGTGCTCGAAGCGCACAGTTAACCGTCATGGAGAGAGTTCAATGAAGCAATCACTATCAGCGTTTTATTTAATGTACATCACACCAATTGTATTGATCATCATCACTTCTTTGTCATTAATTCATGCAAACTACCGGATTAAATCTAATGAGTTTGCCATTAGTCGACACAATAAACAGATTGTGCAACTGGATGTATCCGTCCGAGATTTGGCGATTAAATACGACATCAGCTTTTCAGGTGGCCCAAGACTCTACGATACAGCATATAATTCACTGAATATGATTATACCAGACACCGATGGCTAGTCGCCAAAGCTTAAGAATACTCTTTCTATACTTGTGTGTTTTAATCATATATCTTGTGATTATTGCTCAGTTAGTTCGAATCAATTATGTCACACCCGTTCAGCAAGAGCTCGATAAACGGTCTATTCGTCACAAAACAATTGTACGTCCTCGAAAGAGCATTGTTGATAGAAATGGTCGACTGCTTGCGGGCAATGTCATACAACACTTAGTTTGGATTGACCCCAGCCAATTAGATGATGATTTGTCCACGATTGAAAAAATATCGAATATCACGATTTTACCAGTTGATAAAATTCAGGACAAAACACAGGATAAGTCGAGAAAATACTCGATACTTTCAGATACTGTTTCTTTATCTGAAGGGGATAAATATTGGATTGACTCAACGGCAGGAATTGGTTACACCGATATCAACAAACGACATTATCCACAAGGCGAAATAACCAGTCAGCTGATCGGTATTGCCAATCGTAAGCAGGCCGGTGTCGAAGGTCTTGAGTTGTACTATGATGATTATCTACAAGAGACCGTCGAGTCATTCAAATTTGATCGAATGGATAAGTCCAATTCACTTCAGCTGAATCAGCCATTGCACGACAATCAGTCTGATGATCTCGTGCTTAGTCTTGACCTAGATTTACAGCTACCCGTCTACCAGATGGCAAAACTCTCAGCCAACAAATACGGTGCTGAGTCTATTTCAATTCTGGTGCTTGACAGTAAAACCGGTGAAGTACTCGTGAATGTCAATTATCCATCTTATGATCCCAATCAGCCAATCACAGCGTATACCATCGATCACACAAATCGCATCGCAACGAATCTCTATGAACCGGGCTCAACAATCAAGCCATTTGCGATATCGCCATACCTCGAAGACAATACAATTAGTCCAAACAGCATCATTGATATTGAAAATGGTCAAAAGCTCATTGATGATGTTCAAATCAAAGATGTTGGGATTCCGCAACAACAATTAACGGTCTCAGATGTGATTAGGCGTTCAAGTAATGTCGGCGTCGTCAATATAACCAATCTTGATCACTCAGATCGCTTATACGAATTCTATGAGCAAATGGGTTTTGGACAGCCAACGGGAATTGGTTTTCCAGGTGAGAAATCTGGCTTGTTAAGTTACCTTAAATTTAACAGTAACTTAAGTAAAGCTTTCTTGTCTTTGGGTTACGGGATTGAGATTACTATGTTACAATTAGCTCAGTCATTTATGGCTGTGGCAAGTGGTGGTTTTGTCGTTCCTTTGTCCTATTTGAAAGTAACCGAACCCGTGCCCCAAAAAAAGGTTTTCAGTGAGAATTTGTCAAATTCGCTTATGGACATGTTAGTTGATGTAGTGAACAATGGTACCGGACGTCAAGCGCGTGTTGCTGGCTATACAATGGCTGGCAAAACGGGTACCAGTCAACACCTCAATGCTGGTGAGTACATCGATGAGTACACAACCTCATTCGCTGGTTTTGGCCCAGTCGGCTATTCAAAACAATTTGTGAGCGTCGTCGTTGTCCGAGCACCAAAAGCACCTTATCAGCTTGCCAGCAAAAGTGCCGCCCCGTTGTTCTCAGAGGTCATGACTCATGTCATCAAACATCAGCAGCTACAGGACCATTCTACCGGAGAATCGGATGAATAGTGGCTACGAAAGAGATGTGTTTGAGGTTGTCTCCCGTTACACCGACATTAAAAATGATTTTCCAGTTGGGATTAAACGATTTTGTCTCCATTCGAACCAAGTAGAACCAGGTGACTGCTTTATTGCATTACCAGGTATGACAAGTGACGGGCGCACCTATGTGACACAAGCCATTAGTAATGGTGCGGTTGCCATATTGCAAGAGTCGCTTGGTGAGTTTGATGCGCTTGAGTTTGTGAGCTCGTCTTGGATGAAAATCCCTATCATTAGTATCAAAAACTTAGTTAAGGTGCTCGGTTACATCGCTAGTAATTTTTATAATTTTCCAAGCAATCAAGCACACATGATCGGTGTGACGGGAACTAACGGTAAGACCTCTGTTGCTTATTTTTTAACCAGAGCATTGTCGATGCTTAATCGACCAACAGCCATGATAGGATCAATCGGTGTTGGCCAGTATGATCAACTTCAAGTCAATGAGTATACGACTCCTGATACCATCAATACCCATCAGTCGATTTCAACGTTACTCGATCAGGGTGCGCAAAACATTGTCATGGAAGTGTCATCTCATGGGATTGCTCAGGGACGAGTCTGTGGTGTTAGTTTTGACACATTTATTTGGACGAATATCAAAAACCATGAACACTTAGACTTTCATGGGACATTTGAAAACTACAAGCAAGTTAAAACGTCCATATTCACAGATAGCCTCATCAAAAATCGCATTTTTAATATCGATGACGCAACTGGCTTAGAGCTATTCAAACGATACCAAGATCGTGAGAACGTGTATGCCTACCTGGTGGGTCCACCTGCGCTCGATATCGATATCAATCAAGTCATCTACGCAACTGATATAGTTTGCTCCCTCAGTGGCTTGTCATTTGCGTTGCATACACCATGGGGTAATGCAATCGTTAAAACGGAGGTATTGGGTAACTACAATACATACAATTTAATGGCAGTGGTTATTGTACTCGCATTGCATAATATTCCTTTTGTACAAATTATTCGTTCGATTTCTAAGTTGTCGAATGTACCAGGCAGGATGGATATGTATGGACGAGAGTCTCAGCACAAACCCGTTGTTATTGTCGATTATGCACACACGCCCGATGCGCTAGAATTAGTTCTAAAACAGCTGGCAGAAGAAACCACTGGTAAGCTTATTTGCGTGTTTGGTTGTGGTGGGAACCGTCATAAAGGAAAGAGACATCTGATGGGTGAGGTTGCCAGTCGACTGTGTGACCGTATCTACCTCACCGATGATAACCCCAGAAATGAATCAGCCAGTCAGATTATCGACGACATTACTGAAGGCATTATTCATGAATGTGAGCTTGTTGTCGAACACGATCGCCTTAAGGCAATCATGACCGCCATCTCATCTGCGACTAAAGATGATATCATTTTGGTTGCTGGTAAAGGCCATGAGACCACACAGGTAATGAAAGGCTATGAACTAGAACTCTCCGATATAGAGCAAGTCCAACACCAGCTGAGCTGTTATAAAATCAATGAACAATAATCCCAAACTGCGATTAAGTGCTCTAGAGCACACCGGCCTGGTCAACCTTGATTCAGTTGATCATGTCGAAGTCTTATCAGCATCAATTGATTCAAGAAGCTGTCAGAAAGGCGATGCCTTTTTTGCCATCACTGGTCAACGCCATAATGGCCATGATTACGCACGTCAAGCCGTTGATCAAGGTGCTCACGTCTTAATCGTTGAACAACCATTGGCGCTCACAACGCCACAGATTATTGTTAATAATACAGCGCTTGCATTGCTGCAGCTATCAGTTGACTATTTAAGCCAGTTTTCAGTTACAACCATTGCCATTACCGGGTCATGTGGGAAAACGTCCACTAAAAATATTTTAAAACAGTTGTTAGAGTGTTACGGGAGCGTGCTTGCCAGTCCAAAGTCATACAATAATCGCATCGGTGTTGCACTGACTTTACTTCAGCTAACACCTGAAAACCGTTTTTTAATTCTCGAGTTTGGTACCAGTCAAGTCGGTGAGATTTTAGAACTGACATCGATGATTAAACCGGATCGACGACTATTGTTAGGTGCTAGTTTATCCCACTTGTCTGGCCTCGGTTCAATCGAAGGAGTTGTCAACGAGAAAGGCTCTATTCTAACAGGTATGCTAGCACATCAGGTAGCCATTATTAATCATCAAAGTCCCTATGCACAACAATGGCGGCGCTGCATGAGCGTCAATGCACGTGTGATCAACTATGCCAGCCCAGATTCCACCATACAGATTGAATCAAATGGTCAGGGGAGCATCCATTTAACAGCCCAAGGTGTCCAACGGACTTATAACTATGCATTGCTTGGTCAGCACCAGATTGATAATTTATCTGCTGCACTGACTTGTGTTGAGTCACTCAATTTAGATGTCACAACCTGTTTTAATCGAATTGAACTGATCCAACCCGTTGAGCGGCGACTTGAGTTGAAACGACTGAATAATGGTCTAGCTATCCTTGACGATAGTTACAATGCCAATGTTGGATCGTGGGCTGCGGCACTCGCAGTGCTTGACAATTACTCCCTACCCAATCGTCTCGTAGTGATGTCTGATATCGATGACTTGGGCCATGCATCACAGGCCATTCATGAGATGATTATCACGATGATGTCACAATCGTCCATCAAGGCCCTGATAACACTTGGACCAATATGTCAACAAGCAGCCAAGAAATTCGCAAGAAATACCATGCATTTTGATGACAATCAGGCTTTGATTCGATACCTGGGCCAACTCAGTACAGCTGATACTGTTGTGCTATTTAAAGCCTCTCGTGTCGGACGACTTGACACATTAGTCGACCAGATTATAGAGGTGATAGAATGATGATTAATAACCTTTGGATTAACAGTTTGTTTCTTTTCTTAGCAGCATTTATAACAACATTGTTCTGCCTGTCATACTTTATTAAATACAGCCATCAGTTGAAATTGTCGCAGGTGATTCGTTCAGATGGACCGATCAGTCATCAAGTCAAATCCGTTATTCCAACCGGTGGTGGGCTGGTTATGATGTCTGTATTTATCTTCTGGGTTTGTATAGGCTGCGATATTGCCGATTGGCGCATTCAGCTGGTATTATTCACAACGGTTTGGTTTTCAATGATTGGGCTGTGTGATGATGGTCTTAAATTATTTTTTAACACTTCAGATGGTTTAGCTGGTCGGTGGAAATTGTTATTGATGTTAATCGGCTCTACCCTGGTCACATGGGTGATTCATGTATCAGATCCGATTGAACTAACCAAGTATCTGTGGATTTCTCCCATACAAGAGCCGATTGTCTATCTCGGAATTTATTCATTTTTATTTTATATTTTCCTAATTTGTGGGAGCTCAAACGCCGTTAATTTGACGGATGGCTTGGATGGTCTGGCTATTTTCCCTTCAATCTTGATCTTTAGCGTGATGGGGTTTATGAGCGTGTTTCTGACAGAGAAACACCCCCAGTTAATGATGGTATGCTTCACTTTTTGTGGTTCAGCGCTCGCGTTTCTCTGGTACAACGCCCACCCTGCTCAAGTCTTCATGGGCGATGTTGGCTCGTTATCTATTGGTGCGTTGATGGCTGTCGTTGCCATCCTGTTGCATCAAGAATTACTGTTTGGGATCATGGCCTGTGTCTTTGTTGTCGAAACACTGTCGGTCATCATCCAAGTTTTATCATTTAAACTAACGGGAAAACGAGTGTTTTTAATGGCGCCGATTCACCATCACTTTGAGTTAACTGGACTGCATGAATCGAAGATCACTACTCGGTTTTGGATTGTGACACTCGTGTTGTCATGGCTTGTTATAACCTGTGTATTATTGGGTAATTAACCATGCAGCATGTTGTCATCGGCCTGGGAAAAACTGGTATTGAGTTAGCGAGGTATTTAAAAAAACACCATCAGGCTATTTTAGTCATGGATTCAAGAGCTAAACCCCCGGAGTTACCAGCGTGGCGTGCAATTCAAACTGATCAAGACCGTTGTATTCTTGGTCAGTTGAACTGGTCCGAAGTCAATAATAATTCAACCATTTGGCTGAGCCCAGGGCTCCCTCCTAATTTATTGCCAGATGATGCGTTAGTTGCCCGATCGATCCAGATAAAATCTGACATTGACATACTAATGACACGTCAGCAACGACCAAAAATTATTGCAGTCACAGGTTCTAACGGTAAAAGTACTGTGGTTGAAATGATTCAACATCTACTGAAGATCAATGGC
>DLBP01000088.1 GCA_002480165.1 Proteobacteria bacterium UBA7821
CCAGCAGAGCAAACAATTACTAGCATGGACGATGGTAACTGGTTTTGCTCGTTCGAATGAGTCTCGAATGTTGACATGGTTCAAGCGTATGACAGGTGCCAGTTCTAGTGATACAGATGTGTTAGATGAGATTGCAAAAGCGCGTAGTCATGGTCCGACAGTAACAGCACAGGAATTCCTGAGTGTCGAAGAGTGGAGAATTATCAAATGCTTGTCGAAATCTCACTCACTGTTTTCGCCAAACATCGGATCATCCAGGGCAGTGATGGGATCTGGCGCTCTAGAGCAGGGTTCGGGCGTATCATCGATGACTTAGGCAAATATATTAGATGGGCCTTGGCCACAACTGCTGGTGTGATCATAAAGTATAATCCAATTGATTGAATCATACGCATGCCTCATGCATGACTGTGATTAGTCAAGTATACTGACACCGATATGGAATTCATTTCGAATCGTTCTGGCGAGTGTTTTAAAATCTGTTTTGAGGTTAATTGACTAATGCTATTTAGATGGGCGCAACTGACTGTCCATGGTTGACTAGTGTATGAGTGTCTTGTTGGGGGCTACAATTGTCCCACCTGCATAGTTGACACTATTTCTCAGGAGGCTACTTTGTTTTTAATAAAGGTGTGTGACTAGTTTTTTTTCTGGATGGAACAAAATAAGCCATTTAGAAATCCGAGTTCACGTTTGGATAGCCCGGATCGGTTTATAATTTGTCTAATCATGTTGATGCCCGCTTGATTGTTACAAATTTCCAGTGCTGCTAGTGCTGATTCTACATGACTAAATAGCACTTCGATTTCATCCTGTGTGACATCGCTATTTGTGGGTGTTGGCACTTGCTGTCGTTGCTGAACAAACTGAAGTTCGTATAAGATGATCTGGCAGGCTTGTGCGATATTTAAAACAGAATATTCACGGGATGTTGGAATGATGATTTGTTTCTGTCCTAGATTGATTTGATTGTTATCAAGACCAGATTGCTCATTGCCAAATACCAGAGCTGTCGTTCTTGGGTTGTGTTGTAGTGAAGCTCTTAATTGGCTCGGGCTATAGACTTGTAATGGGTGTTTTCGAACTCGAGCGCTGGTTGTGCAGACAAACTCACAGTCAGAAATAGCAGATTGTAACGTCTCAAACTGCTGGCTTTGATCCAAAATATCGTGCGCATGTGTTGCTAAATCGTATGCAGCTTTGTCGGGAAATCTACGGGGTTTCACTAGCCTGAGCTCACTGAATCCCATTGTTTTCATGGCTCTGGCAACTGATCCAATATTGCCTGGATGAGTGGTGTTGACTAGGACGATTTTTAACCAGCTCATCCGTTCATTCCCGAGTTTGATGAAAATACAGATCTGGGAACTTTTCTTGCATCAGCCTTAAATGAGCCATATTGGGAACTAGGTAGACCAATCGACCAAAGCTATCACGTGCTAAGTGCGTTGGATATTGAGATTGTATCGCTTCTAACGCATTGTCACACTCAGAGTCAAGCCAGCGGACTGACTGAGAGCTTGCTTGTTGAAATTGACAGTCCACTTGGTATTCATAGAGCAGTCGGTGGGCGACAACGTCAAATTGTAGGTGGCCAACAGCACCAATTAATGTTGATTGATATGCCAGCGGTCTAAAGACCTGAATCGCACCTTCTTCTGCTAATTCGGTAAGCCCTTTTTGTAAGTTTTTTTGCTTGAGTGGATTTTTGATGGTAATGATTCTGAATATTTCTGGTGCGAAACTGGGTATGCCGATAAACTCCAGGGGCTCGCCTTCTGTGAAAGTGTCACCAATTTGAATACCACCGTGGTTGTATATACCGAGTATATCACCCGATTGAGCAGAGTCGGTGAGAGATCTCTCTGAGGATAGGAATAAGACGGCTTGATTGAGGTTTGTTTTTTTTCCGGTCCTAACCTGTGTGACTTGCATACCTTTACGAAATGTTCCAGAACAAATTCTCATGAATGCCAGTCGATCACGGTGCTTGGGATTCATATTTGCCTGAATTTTAAAAATAAATCCGGTCAGTTTTTCCTCATCTGCTGAAACAGTTCTCGTTTTAGTTGATGCAACGCTTGGACTTGGCGCTGTTTGACTCAGATAGGTAAGAAGATCGGTAATGCCAATTTTCTTTAGAGCAGAGCCAAAGAATACGGGGGTTGAAGCCCCGTCTAAGTACTCCTGATCAATAGCATTGGATAGTGATTTTGCCAGTTCAAAGTCACTGTTTGCCAGTTGGTATTGCGCTTGGTCAGGCGAGCAAGGGCATTCATGTTCGCCGATTAAACCAAGAAATAGCCTACCTGTGCCAATGGGCCAGTTTTTTGGAATAGCGCTAATATTCAGGTTTTTTTCAATATTATCGAGTAGATCTAGTGGCTCAAGTCCATTGCGGTCAATTTTGTTGATGAACGTTACGACGGGAATCTTTCTTTGGCAGCAGATTTCAAATAGTTTCTTCGTTCTAGGTTCTACGCCTTTAGCTGCATCAATGACCATGATAGCAGAGTCGACTGCTGTTAATGTTCGATAAGTGTCCTCTGAAAAGTCTGCATGCCCAGGTGTATCAAGAAGATTTAAAATACTGTTTTGAAAGGTAAACTGCATGACAGAGGTTGTGACTGAGATTCCTCGTTGCTTTTCCATTTCCATCCAGTCGGATGTTGCGTGTCGTTGTGTTTTTTTTGCCTTAATACTTCCGGCAATATTAATTGCACCACTTTCGAAGAGTAGCTGCTCTGTGAGAGTTGTTTTACCCGCATCTGGATGCGATATAATGGCAAATGTTTTTCGTTTTATTGACACTGTATGTACTCGATTAGTATTTTTAGGTAGCTGATCACATAGGCTCCAGTTAGGTAACGGTGATCAAATGAAATGGAAATAGGTAGGTGGTAACACTGAGTTAATTGTTGTTGTTCATTCAGAGTCAGTTGATTGTATACTTGACCCACTCCAACGGTAACCAAGCAGGGAGGATTGACCAATGGGGTTGCATAACGCCCCCCAAGACTTCCATAGTTTGAAAGTAAGATATTGGCTTGGGGGAAGTCTTGTTGGGAAAATTGCTTGGTGCTGGATTTTTCTTTATAACGGTTTATATCATCCCTAAGTGACTCGATTGTTTGATTGGCCGGATTAATGCATGGAACGAATGACTGATTATCGTCATTGGTATCAACAACTAGCCCAACCAGTAACTCTTTTTGGGTGACTAATTTCTTTTCTGAATGATGATAAATGGCACTGGTTAGTGGGTATTGTGACTGGGCCTGTTGCATGGCTTGAATAACGGTACTGGTGATATCTTTGGGAATTTGATTGAGTATGGCGTCATTCATAACAGTTGCCAGCGCGACTTGTTGTTGCGCGTGTGACATTGCTGTGAACATGCCTACGTTGTGTTGAACAGCAGGGCTATTTGTTTTTTCAATGTGTTTTTTGACATCAGATACTCGGATAGTATCACCTTTTTCTGGCACAATTAATGTCAGATCAATGTTCATTTCTTTGGCAAGTTTTCTCGCACCAGGGATTGCTTTGATCACATCTGATTGACTGCGGTCATAGCTAACCAGTGGTTCGTTGATGGCAAGTTCATCACCAATGTTGGCGTGAATTTTTTTGATCGTGCCAGCATAGGGTGATGGGATATCAACAACTGCTTTAGCTGTTTCAACGGAGACGATCACTTGGTCGACCTGTACCACTTCGTTGCACGCTACATGCCATTTAATAATGGTCACATGTCCGAGGCCTTCACCTAGGTCTGGCAGTTTAAATTGCATTTTAATACTCCACTAATGCTTGAGAGGTCTGGATAATATCATTGATTTGCGGGTAGTAGTGGTGTTCCATTTTAGAGTAGGGGATCGTGATGTCTGGGCTGCATAGTCTTTTAACGGGTGCTTCTAAATAATTAAAGCAGTGGTCGAATATGCGGTAACCCACTTCTGCGCCTACTCCAAAGCTTTCGCATGCCTCATGAATGATTAGGCAGCGGTTGGTCTTTGATACTGATTCGTATGCCAGTGTTAGATTC
Source organism: Proteobacteria bacterium UBA7821 (assembly GCA_002480165.1). Taxonomy (GTDB): domain Bacteria; phylum Pseudomonadota; class Gammaproteobacteria; order Comchoanobacterales; family Comchoanobacteraceae; genus UBA6594. The sequence continues at coordinate 4,049 of DLBP01000088.1, forward strand.
AGTGGAGATAAGGTGACCAAATCGATGATCTCTGGATAGATGCCTTGTCTGTTGAGCTGTTTTGATGCCTCAATGGTGTCATGTAGCATCGCTCCCCAGGCAATGATGGTCAGGTCATTGCCTGGTATCACAACCCTTGGCTGACTCGCTGAGGTGGCTGTTGGCTCAGTGTCAAGTTTTTCCCGGACGCTTCGATAGATTCTTTTGGGCTCTAAGAATATGACTGGATCGTTGCAGTTTGCGGCTTCAATAAGCAGGTGGTAGGCCTGTGTGGGTGTTGATGGCACGACCACCTTTAGACCTGGTATGTGTGCCAGTAGGGCTTCTGTGCTCTCTGAATGGTGTTCTGGCGCACCGATACCACCACCATATGGCATTCTTAAGACGCTTGGGCAGCTGAGTCTACCTCGTGTGCGATTTTTCATACGAGCCAGATGGTTAATGATTTGATCCAGTGCTGGGTATAAGAAACCCATAAACTGAAACTCAACGATGGGTCTAAGTCCATGAGTTGACATACCAACGGCCATGCCAGCCAGAAGTGACTCTGAAATAGGGGTGTCGATGACTCGTTTAGTCCCGAACTTGGTTTGAAGTCCCTCTGTGACTCGGAAAACACCCCCACATTTACCAATGTCCTGTCCGAGTAACACGGTATTTGCGCTATTCTGAAGAGTCTGGCTTAGGGCAAGATTAATAGCCGTTACGATATCGATTGTCATGTGGTTGTGTCTTCCTGTGTGCCATGATACTGATACAGACTGGTAATGGGTTGTGTCTCTGTGTTGAGGTATTTTTCAGCAGCGGCTTGAACGATTTTCTGAGAATTTTCCTGGTGTTTTAGGTCCTCATCATCATGCCAGTGGTCCTGTTGTTTCAGAAATAATTTGGCCCGCTTAATCGGATCTAATGAGGTTGCGTGCGTGTGAGTTTCTGGGCATGTGTAGCGGCTTGCGTCATCAGCCGTGGTGTGATCACAAATTCGGTAGGTGACTGCTTCAATTAATTGTGGCTGGTTGTGTTCTCTGGCTTGTTTAATGGCATGTTTTAGGCATTGGTATAATGCTAAGATGTCGTTGCCATCAACACTATAACCATCGATACCAGCACTTAGGCCTTTCTGAGATAAGGCCTGGTTACCTGATTGTAGATTGATCGGTACAGATATAGCCCATTGGTTGTTATTGATTAAGTAGATGATGGGTAGGTTGTGTATTTTACTAAAGTTCATGCTCTCATAGAAATCACCTTTAGAGGTTGCGCCGTCACCGAGTGTGACTAGGACAACGTTGTTTTGCTGGGTGTATTTCAGTGCGTAGGCGATGCCGACTGCGTGTGGGCATTGTGTTGCGATGGGTACGCAATAGGGCATGTCTTGTGGTTGGTGACTAAAATCATTACCTCGTTCGTCTCCTCCCCAGTATGACATTACTTTATCGGCGGCCAGGCCTCGGGCAAGTAGTGCTGCTTGGTCTCGATAGTAGGGCACGTACACATCCTGATCATCAAGTAGGTATCCAGCCGTTGCAAATATCGCTTCTTGGCCGGTGGATGCTGCGAATGTCCCAAGTCGTCCAGTTCGCTGTAATGCAATACACTTTTTGTCTAATACGTTTGATAGTATCATGTATTTGAGAATGTCTTTTAGATCATTGAGGCATGCTTTGGTATCGAGCGATACCGTTTGTTTGAGTACTCCAAGTTGATTAATACAGCTAAACTGATGTTGATAGGTCATGGTGGCTATGTAACTTAGATAAAGCTGATTGATAAGGAGATAGGCCTCTATTGTGACTGTCTATTAAGACAGAGTTCAAGGTGTTGGGAATCGTATTTAGTCGGGCTTGGACGGTTTCCGCTGTATCGTTCCTGTGGCATCCGCTGGCATAAATGAGGCCACCCGAATTAACAATGAAATCTGGACAGTAAATAATACCTTGTTGGTGGAGTCTATCGGCGTCATGTCTGTCGTCCTTTAGTTGGTTATTGGCTGCACCACAGATGGATTTCGCACCAATCGCCCGGATCGTCTCTTTATTAATCACGCCGCCTACAGCACAGGGAGCGAAAACATCGGCATTAATATTGAGTAGATCATTTGGTTTAGCAATGTCGATACCGATTGATTTGGCTTGTTTGGTATGATTTTCCGATACATCGGCAGTGATCACGTGGCAGCCAGCATTGACTAATAGGGATGCCAGCCTTGATCCCACTGAGCCAAAGCCTTGTATGGTAATGGTTGCGTCGCTAATTTGACGCTGAGTATGATGTAAGACAGTTTGAATGGATAAGTATACCCCTTGAGCTGTGTATGTTGCTGGATTGTCATGTTCACTTCGGCAGACATTGAATGTTGTCGATTGGTCAACTACGTCCATATCAACGGGTGTTGTGCCGTAATCAACGGCAGCGATATATTGTCCTTGTAGACTATTGACGAAGTCCCCGTACTCTAGCAGAAGCTTGTTGCGATCGAATGGGTGTTTCGGTCGTGTGATAACGCCCTTTCCACCACCGTGTGGTAAATTGAGTATGTTGCACTTTTTGAGCATGCCACTTGCCAGACGGCATGCATCTATGACTGCCTGGGTGAGGTTGGGGTAGTGTCGTAAACGGGTTCCGCCAATAGCCGGTCCATTAGTTGTTTGTGTCAGTGCAATAACAAAATAGCAATCAAAATTCTTGCTGTGCTTTATGTTTAGTTGTTCTATGTTGTATTGTTGTACAATGGCATCATAGGGTGACGTATTGATGTTCATATGTTGTTATGCGGGTTCATCCTGTAGTGTGACGTTAAGCTCTAATACAGAGTGATTCCCTTTAGTCTCAAGATTAACAACAACTTGTTCCTCATCAACTTGTATGTATTTTCTCATAACGTTAATCAGTTCTTCTCTCATATCCATGATATAGGGACTCACCTCATTACTACCAATGTGGTTGTTATGTTGAACAATGATTTGTAGCCTTTCTCGTGCAAAACTCGCTGACTGAGGTTTTTTACACTTCGTGAACGATTTCAACCATGACATCATAATATTTCCTCTTGTTGTGATTTATCCCGTTTGAAGACATTCAGGAACTTTTCCCATATTTGCTGTTTGGGTGATACAAATCTCAGTTTTGTCTTTTTGCCGAGTAGGCGTTCTATTACATCTGAGTAAGCTTGTCCAGCATCTGTCTGGGGGAAATTGATCACTGGATTTCCAATATTTGATGCGGTCAATACAGCTTCTGACTCCGGTATTACCCCAATCAGTGGGATGGATAGGATAGCGGCGATGTCTTTGACACTCAGCATCTCGCCAATCTCAGCTCGATCAGCGTTGTAGCGAGTAATCAGTAGATGTTCTTTTACCTGTTCGCCTATTTCAGCCTTCTGGGTTTTGGTTGAAAGCAAGCCGAGTATTCTATCAGAGTCTCTAACCGATGATATTTCTGGGTTGGTCACCACAATTGCTTGGTCTGCATGGTACATCGCAAGAAAAGCGCCTTTTTCGATTCCAGCAGGTGAGTCGCAGATGATGAAGTCGAATTTCTCCCTTAACTGTGACAGTACATTGTTGACGCCTTCTTTACTCAGTGCGTCTTTATCTCGTGTTTGAGAAGCTGGCAGTATCGATAGGTTTGAGACGCGCTTGTCTTTAATCAGTGCCTGGTGAAGTTTCACATCGCCATTAACGACATTGATAAAGTCGTAGACCACTCGTCGTTCGCAGCCCATGTGAAGGTCTAAGTTTCTCAAGCCGATATCAAAATCAACCACAACAGTTCGGTAGCCTTCTTTAGCCAGACCCGTTGCGATACATGAGCTAGATGTAGTTTTACCTACACCACCTTTTCCGGAAGTGATTACGATCACTTGTGATTGTCTAGTTTCATTCATCAGTTGACCCTCAATTGTGATCTTAATTGTAACCTGGATTGATGGTTTTCGTAAAGTAATATTTTTAGATAATCTGCTCAATAACAATATTGTCAGAACAGAGTGTGAACCTGACGTATTGATTGGTTGTTTGTGTGCGAGATGGTGCCTTTAGATATCTAGAGGCGATTGATATTAGCTCTGGCCTTGATGGCATGCTGATGATTTCTGACATTTCATTGCCATTGATACCTGCGAATGCTTTTCCGTTAAGTGCTCCATGGACAATGATGTGTCCACCTGAGAGTACTTCTGATCCTGGGCTGACATTGCCAAAAATAATGACATCCTGGTGTTTTTTTACAATTTGTTGCCCACTTCTAACCGGTCCGCAGTGTATGTAGGCTTGGTGTGCAGTTTTTGGCTGGGTTTTTTGCGTGGCTGCTTGCTTTTTTATGAGTTGGTTGAAAACATGGAGCTTTACAGCGTTGTTCCTGTTTTCTGATTCAATTTGAGTGGGTGGGGCATGGATGCCGATTAAGGAAAATCCGTTGTTCCCAAGCATGGTTTTGAAAGTTTCAAGAGACGGCATGTCTGTTGTTGCTTCTAGTTTTGAGAAGTCAAGTATCGTGGCTTGGTTCTCGAATAATTTGGGTGCTTGTCTTTTTGTATCGGTAAGCTGTTTGTTTATATCGCTTACGTTGTTGCTGACGAGTTCGATGACAACTGAGTTATACATGAACGCTTTGACATTGAAAGCCCGGCTTGCTCGCTCCATTGTTTGCCCCTCCTGAGTAGACTGGATACTGACTCTGAGTATAGCAGGGCTTGTTGATATATCAAGTTTTATCGTGGGCCGGTATCGGCCTCACGATGGTAGGTTTGACCGACTAGCGATGCTTTTCTTCATTAGTGTACTCTTCCATTTCTTTAGCCGCCTTCGACATTTCAGCCGTGGGAGTGACTAGTAGTCTTGGAATGCCAATTTCCTCGCCGGTAATGGTGCAGTAGCCGTATTCGCGCTTTTGGATATTATCTAGCGCTTTTTCGATCTTGTGTATCATGACGGTCAGTCGGTCAATTGATCTTAAGTTGATGTTCCTGATCTCTTCGTTGGCTGCGATGTCACAGATATCTGAGCAAGGTCTAGTGTCTGCCAGTTCGGCTCTGACACGATCTAACTCTTTCAGTGCAATCGCCAAGTCGTTGTTTAGTCTGTTCTTGAAGTACTCAAGCTGCTCGCTTGACATATATTCTGATTTTAAGATTTTTTCGTTCATTGCTTTTGCCATTTCGATTCCCTCCGATTTTAAGCATTCTTATATTATATCGCTTTTTTGATACGCTTGTCAAGCGTGTCTGTTGATTATTTTAAATGGTTTGTGAATTTGTTTTCTATGCTGTTGAATTGATATGGGAAAGTCATTGTTTTTTTGCGTGATAAAGAAAAGCCAGCTTGGTGTGGAAGCACTAAGCTGGCTTTTTCATACTGCTGCTTCGAAGCGGATTAGTGACCCAAACTATTCAATCTGAGCTCAGCATCTTCTTCTGTATCATTCTCATCTTCATCCCCGCTGCCGTCGTGGCTTTGTGAGTCTTCTGATAATTCTTCAGCTGCTTCTACTACTCTTTGTGCTTCTGCTGGTGCTGCTTCTG
>DLBP01000084.1 GCA_002480165.1 Proteobacteria bacterium UBA7821
AATTAGGTCCTTCATCACGTGCTATTGATATCATACCTGACACATCTTTATCGGGATGCGCATCAACAAAACCTTTTCCCATGGTCCATTCTAGTGGTTTCTTGCCACGAACAATATTACTAGGTATTTCACTGTATGCTTGAATAAAATTCAACATAGTTACTACAGATAGGTGAGATAATTGTTCGAAATTCTCATGACTAACTTCATCACTACTATGACATAATTTATAAATTTTTATTTTATCTTTCAGTTCTAGATCTTGAAAGCCATATTTGGAATAGAAATCGTTCATTTCCTTATGTTTTGTATGCGTCACAATCGTGGCGCCTACTGGAAGATTGTCTCTCGGGAAATCATCAGGAACAACAATTAATATTAAACTATTACATCCATAAAACGCATTTATCATGACGTCAGCGCCTTCATCAATAATGACCTCTGTCAAGCCAGTGCAATCCAGAAATGCCTCACGATCAATAAATGCACCCGCATGAATATCAACTTTCGTCAAGCTAGTACTGCCACGGAAAGCATCCCAACAGATATGCGCACGCTCATGAATAACAACTTCCTTCAAGCCAATGCAACCCCAGAATGCCTCAGCACCAATAACTGCATCCTTAGGAATAACCAGTTGCCTCAAACCGGTGCAACCTTCGAATGCACGATAATGAATAACCCCACCCTCATGAATAATAACTTCCTTCAAGCCGGTGCAATCCAGAAATGCATGAAAACCAATAGACGAACCGTCATTACCGTCAGGAATCTTTATAGACGTAGTCTCATTAGGCATATTTAGCTTAATATATAATCTAGTTATTTCATTTAAGCGACGAACATCTAAAACATTCCATCCACCAAGAATGTCTGAAATTTCAGTTATGGTTCTTCCTGGTAGATATAAAAGGGTTAAAATTCTACTTGCCTGTATACCGAGAGTCTTAGTTGGTATTTTCCATTGCATATTGACTTCTTAAAAATTATAATATTATTGCCTCATACTACTTTATAGCACATATTACAGAAAATACTTATATTAATTAATACTTTTCTATGGGGTAGCGGGTTTCACGTATGATCTAAGTGACATGAGTTGTTTATTGGTATGTTCACTAAATATAGATTTGTGTGATGACTTAACACTATCTTGTGGTTCTTTTGTGTCATAGTTTGGCTCTATTATTTTAGCATGATCATATATGCTTTTCCCCTGTTTGTCGTTTAATGTTAGATCTGATAGATCTATTAACTTGTCTATCAACGTTTTATTGTTTATTATAAAATCTCGTGAGGACATCGCGTACATTAATGCAGTTTTTCCATCCTCGTCTTGAATATTTGGATTCAACTCATCGTTTATAAATAGTTCTAAAGGGATTTGAAAGCCATTTTCTATAGCGTGCATCAACAATGTTTTACCTTTTTGATCTTGCGTGTTTTTATTGGCTACACGAAAAACGCACGCAAGACTTGGTGAGTGAAAAAATTGATTATCTTTTATTATTTCCGGTAATGTACACAGCTGCATTAATCCAGTTTTATTATCACAGCTAGGGATAGCACAGTAAAAGTGATTTAACCATTGCGTTATCACCCAATGTGTTGCGCGAATGTTAAGCTTGTCTAATTGCCTAGAAAACAGACATAAATCATAGACTATCGGCTTGTAATCTTCGTATAGATAACTAGCACAAAAATGTCTCATAGTACATATTTTTTGTATCTTTTTCATAAGATTAACATGTATTGCAATATCTTTTTTCACGATAGCTGATGAGATTTTACTATGGTTTGCTCTCCAGTAATGAATACATGATAATATATCACGGTACAGAAACTGTACTACTGCACGAATACAATCTTCAACAATGCCCTTGTTATGTATACATTTTTTAATAACCTCTGTCTTAGATCCTTTTTTGAGTTCATTCTTGTAATAATATGAATTTAATCTGGTATCTTGAAGCAGTAGCTCTATTATTGTTTCATTTAGTTTTACTGCCGCAATATGTAACGCAGACACTCCATATTTGTTGATCGCCGATGGTGAGACACTCGATAATCTTAGAAGATGCCTAACAGCATCAACAGAACCGTGCCAAACAGCGTGTATCAGTGCTGTATTGCCATAGGAATCCGTTTCGTTGGGGGCAATTATCTTTAATAGTTCAGCAATTGCATGCACGTTATTAAACATACAAGCATGCATTAAAGCGTTCATACCCATTGCATCTTTCTCAAGTATTCTTATATTTATACCTTTGTTCGACTGTAATGCCATTAATTCATCAAAAGCACTTGTATTGTCTATATGAGTAGACAGCATAAGGAGTGTGAGACCATTTTCATTTTGCATGCCAATATCGAAGCCGTAGTCTAGTAAAATAGATACATATGAGCGATCACCGTAGAGGGCTGCATACATCAATGCAGTGCTCGAAATATTCTGTTCAGCAGCTTTTAAAAGATTTAGTATTCTGTCAAGACCTAGTTGTGTTGTAGGGGGGGATTGTTGATTTGAGGATAGAGTCAATACAGACTGGTATCGCTTTTCTGCTTTCAAGTATGCGTCACTACCAGGCAGAAAGGCAAGCTCCCTATGGTGTTCTAAAAGCTCTTTGTCGCCCTCTTCATCTGGATGGAATTCATATGTCTTGTCCAGGAGCATATATAACATCTCATTATTTTTTTTATATAATGTATAGTTAGATTCCGACGATTTAACTTGCTGAAGCAAATCGGATAATACTGTCGTTCCACGATTAGAAAGAGTCATTAAATTAACTCGGTCACAACTAAGTATAATACGCGTCATTTCAACGTTAGTCTGAATGATTGCATACATAAGTATCGTCTTTTGGTGTTTATCCTGTTCATTAGGATTAACCCGATGATGGCTCAGTAGTACTTTAAGCGCAGCATTGAGCTTGTGTTTAACACAATAAAATAATAGTTTGTTGTCATTGGGGTCAAATTGATCATAGTTTAGCAACGTATTTAGTATTGATATACTAGCTGTAGAACTCGCATCTTTCGTTGCTAAACAAATATTTTCTGCGATGTGACAGAGATCACTTTTTTGAAATGCAGCTTGATGGCTACGAAGATAGGCAGTAAAAATGACATTGCAATTGGGATTTTGGACAGCTCTTTTCATCAATTCAATAGCAGGTAACTGCCTAATGACTATCATGTGATTGATCATTATACACTTGAATATATTTTCTGACCCATATTTAAATACAGAGAAAATTGCTGTTTTATAGGGTCTATCACTCATGTAGCCACTTGGATAATCAAGAATAACATCACCTTCTTTCACAATCTGGCCTGGCATACGACTGGCTTCTCGTAACCAATTTAAATAGCTTAACACTAACGATTCATGGTTATTTATAAGTGCATAGACAATCGGCTGCAGTCCATTGGAGTCAATCTTGTCACCGATGTAACCGATATTATTACACTGCTTTGAACCGGTTTGTAGTGAACTAAGAAGTTTCATAGAACCGATCTGGAAAATTTTATGTATAATACTTTGACCTCGTTTATCCGGTTGATTATAGAGTTCTATTATTTGGTGCTTCTGATTTTGTTGGTGTGCCTTTTTACATAATAAAGCCAGTATCTGCTCATGTTCACTGCTAACGGCATAGTGAAAGACATTTTTATGATGGCCATCAATAACTGATAAGTTTAGGTCCTGTTGGCATAGGAAACGGACCATATTAATATCTTGATTAATGGCAGCATACATTAAAGGTGTTCTACCTTGTTTATCAGTATTGTTGACGGTTATACGTTTTCTTTCAAGAATAGAAATTAAAGTTGATAATTTACCGAATTGTGCAGCAGTCATCAGTGCGTGATGCAGTTGTCTATTATATTCAGTTGACCCATCATCAAGTGATAGGAACGTATCTATTTTATTTTGATCATCATTGACTATTGCTCTATTGATATCGCAAACTTTTTTCAAAGTATGCTTGGGCAATGGTTGAACCAACGTATCAGTTTTCTTCGAGATCTTCTGTTTCTTAGCTGGCGGGCTTTCTAATGAGTCCATTATTAATATTCCTTTTTATTTACAGTCTTGGCGTAGTGTATTTAGCTTTCTTATTTGCATTTCCAAATAAGGCAGTAGGTTGATTACTCACTTCAGGTTGCTTACGCTTTCCAATGGTTAATATTGATATACCCACCATATCTGCATAATCGTAGGCATTTTTTTCGTCTGCATAGCAGGATAATTCTAGATTAGCTCCATATTCGACCAATAATGCTATTGCCGATGGTTTATTCTGTTCTATAGCATGTATGATTGCTGTTTTCCCAAGATTGTCCTGGATATTAATATCGGTTCGACTATCCTTTAATAACTGCACCATTAATGCTTCATCGTGATATACGGAATGAATCAGGGCGGTGTAACCCATGTAATCAACGTGATTTAGGTTTGCTGCTGTGATGCTATGAAAATAGTGTACCGTAGGATTTCGCCAACTGATACCATAGGAGTTAGATGACAAATTGGTTTTACCCGTCGCTAATAATAAAGATAGGATGGCCTCGTTATTGGCTATAACGGCGAGCATGACTGGACTTCTATAGGGATGGTGGTGTAAATTTGAGTTGACATCGACATAATTGACTAACAATTGAGTTAAATAGAAAGCGGATGTGTTTGGGTGTTTGTGAGCGTTTGAAATTAGTATGTTCAATAGGTTTTTGCAGTCTGAAGTTGGGTGGACAACTGCTCCAGCGTGTAATAATTTCTCTATGAGTCGGTGATCCAACCGCGAAACAGCATCTATCAAAGCCTCTTCTTTATTAAAGTATTGTTGTCTTATTATCATGTCTAGGATAATAACTTGGTGTTCATTTCTTGGGCTATTGATTTGTTTCAGGCATTGTCCATAGGCTGATGAAAGCTCATCAGGCTGAGAGGTATAATGCCTGTCACGCCAGTTGATATAAATTGACATATTAGCAATAAGACTCTCTGCAGCAATAATCTGATCGTTTGGGTGTAAGAGAGACTCCCCACTGGTGATGTACATTAAAGGTGAATAATCTTTGTCGTCAAGCCTGTAAGCACAAGCCCCGCTTTTGAGAAGCGAACCGACAACTAGTGCAGTACAGTTAGACGACAAGATTGCATCATGTAATGGCGTATTATTTTGATGGGTTAAATTGGGGTTGCAACCTGCATCCAATAATAGTTGTATTGACTTTGTATCACCAACACTTATGATAGCGTGGTGTAAAGCTGATAGACCATTTTCATCAACTATATTGGGATTTGTGCCCCCATGTAGTAGATGACTCATGATAGTAAAACGATTATTAATGGTCGCATGAATTAATGCAGTCATTCCTTGTGCATCTGTTTGGTTAGGTTGTGCTCCAGCATGTAATAATCGTTCAACGGCTTGTGCATTGCCACAGATTGACGCGTGAATAATTGGGGTTTTACCTTCTCTATCAGCTAGATTAACATTGACTTGTTTACCAAAGATATCCATGAAGTTATTGATCAATTCATGACAAGTCGGATAAATAACGGCATAGATAAGTGCTGTATAACCTTTACTGTCTGCTAGATTGAAATTTAATTCTCTGAAGCGAACTTCTGTGACTGGGTCGATTATCGTTCTCTCGAGCGTCTCTGTGGCCATACCTGATTCACCTGTGATGCACATGGATATATCTTTCACTCTATCCATTAGGTAGTCAATAGCCTGTCGATTACCAGTAGAGATGATACGTATCAATATCATTTCCAGAGAAGCTATCAAGAAAAACCTGCTATCAGGTTTTGCTGCAACAGAGTGATAATAAGAATGATATTCAAAGAGATCACATAGGTATTTGTGTGAACGATCGCTATCATCATGTTGTAAAACAGCATGTTCTATCTCAGTTAGTCCTTGATGATCTTTAATGTTATGATCAGCTCCACTATCACATAGCATCTTGAAAACCTGGTTACTATTAGCCATCATAAGTGCTGTCATACCCTTGTTATTTTTTATATTAACATCAACTTCTTTAGCAGTTAGCAGCCTAGATAATATAATATTCATATCAGGATCACCTCCTGCAATACAGGCATCCATTAAAGCTGTATTGCCATCATAGTCCTGAGTGTTCACATCAGCATTATACTTCAGTAATAAATCAACGAAATAATAACATTTATTACGTACTGCGTGATGTAAGAGCGTCTCCCCTCTTTTGTAACGGAAATTAGGATCAAATATACCTTCAATGAGTAGATAGCGGGGAATTAACGTGTTAACAAAACTGCTATTAACCATATCCAATAGTATATTTTCGATTTGATAGTTAATCGAATCGACCTCGTAGTAGTATTCACTAGAAGAAACTCGTTGTAGCCTATTGGATGCCTTGAATAGTATTTTGAATGACGCTAAGTTATCCTGAATTGCGCTAATTTGGAGTGCAGTGTACCATTGATTATTTGAGCTAAATTCTTGGCCATTATCATGTAGGAATTGTTGATAGCGACTCACATGAACTTGAATGTTTAGATCAAGATTTTGGTGGGTTAGTAGATAGGTTATTACTGCATCGCAGTCATTAAATACAGCATACATAAGCGCCGTTTTACCTGATGTATCCTGTTGGTTGACATCGGCATTTAGGTCTATTAAGGACCTGACTAAATCAACATTATTGTAAAAAGCCGCTTGCATTAATGGAGTAATGCCACTATCGTTTGTGCTGATTAAGATATTTGTAGCGTCGTTATTATTATCAGAGAGCAGTTTGTTAAGTAAGATTTGGTAGGTAGAAACACCTGTGTTCATTGCTGATAGCATCAGCGCAGTTAAACCGTTTGATTCTTGAAGCGTTAAGTCTATTCCGGGTTGTTCACATAAGTATTGAACGATATCAGCGTGGCCCCTCATACTGGCTTCCATCAATGCAGACATACCTAGCGTATCTTGAGCATTGATATCAGCACCAGCACCGACTAACTGCTGAATTTTATCAAGACAATTATCTATAGCTGCATCAATAAAACCATAATGAGTATCATTTTTCTCTACCTCACCCATCACCGTTGGCACAGCAGCTGATACTGGATCTAAAGCAGCGCTTTCTTCTGCTATTGCTTGTCGAATTTCATTAATTCTTTGTGTGAATATTTTTCTGCGGTCATGGTCTAGATCTGGTGGTAATAAATCATTAGGGCAATCAATCTTGCTGATTCGATGATCTCTAAATAGTAAGTTTGCTATTTTGATAAGAGGGTGGTCAAAACGCTGAGAAGGAATCGATTGCGATAGTATGCGGTCAAAGAGAACGGTTATAAATGATTCTGATTTTCCAGAAAATAGACCATTCAAACTGTCAGTTTCATCTGACCCAATCGTGTGGTGGTTGAGTATTATCTTAAAGATTTCCGGATTTACGTTATCAACGGCCATTATCAGATAAGCTTCTTGATTGGATTCCTTCATGACTGATTTAGCTAGGAGCATCTCAGCGATCTGATTACAAGAAAGTTCTATAGATCTTGCTATTAACCTACTATTAATGGCGTCACGTTGATGGTAGTTTAGTAGAAGCCTGACGGCGTCTATATTATGGTATTCAATTGCCCATCCTAATAACTGACTGGTAGTGATTGATACATCTTTGCTTTGAGTGTGACGTTGAGTTAATGAGAGCATTTTTTTACTTCGTAGTAATAGAGCTAGCGTATGATTTTGGTTATTTATAATTGCAATAGAGGCAGCAGATCTAACTAGTTCTTTAGCCTCTTCGTTGACAGGTACTGTGACTTGTACTGTTAATCTAGCATCTGAGTTTGAGCAATCTAGAATAGCCTGAACAATATCGTTATACCCGTATTGACAGGCGTACATAAGCGCAGACATACTGCTCTTGTCGATGGTATTTATGTTTAATGGATCACAACCGTTTTTAGAATCAGACTGGATTTTGAGTAGGTAATTAACCATGCGCTTGGAGCCATTAACAATAGCATGCATAATCGCTGTCATCCCATCACTACATGTAGCTGATAATCGTGTACCATTATCATGATTAATAAGACTTATTGCTGTTTGATCATTTTTGTATAAAATCGCCTGAATAAGTGGAGTATTACCTTGATCATCTGGAATATCAGGATTAACTCGGGGGCTGCAGAGAAGTTTATTGACCATGCGAGTTTGACCTAATTGAGCAGCATAAGATAGTGCTTCACACAAAATATAGCTATAGCCTGTTTTAGTAACTTGATCTGCGCGAAGACAATTGTCAAGCGTGTTTATATCGCCATTTGTTATGGCTTGTTTGATTGTCTGCCACTTATTAGCATGCGGGTCGTCATCTACCAAAATAGGCTTGAGGCTTTTATCAACATCTTCCACTACCATCACATCAGGATATTCATATAGGGAAGGATGAACACCTAATAGGCTACGCCCAGATTTATCATGGATGTCTGCATTTCCTTCATTGCTTTTGTGCTCATTAAGGACAGACAATCGATTGTTTCTTTCCTCCGAAGTCAAGCTAGGGTTTCTAGCAATTAACATGGATGCCGTTACACCATCAGAATCTTGTTCATTGACACGAGTCCGCGGGTCACCTAAAAGCAGGTTCTGGCTGAGAGTGTGGTTGCCACTGATCGATAGCATCAAAGCAGTACGACCATTTAAATCCCTTTGATTAATGTCGATACGGGATTGATCTAGATTGAGTAGATCTGTTATGAGCTCTGTGTTATCGTGCTTGACAGCATACATAAGCGACGTTAATCCTTTGTGACATCTAGTATTGACATCGACAGGACTTAGCCCTATCAAAACCCGAAAAGCTGGTGAGTTATTGCGATAGGCTGCATAGATTAAAGGTGTCATACCTCTGT
>DLBP01000026.1:0-410 GCA_002480165.1 Proteobacteria bacterium UBA7821
ACGTCAACATATTCGCCAAGTTTCCCAAGAACAGCTTAAGTTATTGTCACAACAGATCGAATCACATCTAAAAGACTTTGGTATTGACTGCCAAGTCGTATCCGTTCAGCCCGGTCCTGTTGTCTCACGGTTTGAACTGGATTTGGCTGCTGGTACAAAAGTGAGTAAAGTAACCGCATTGGCTAAAGATTTGGCTCGATCACTGTCTGTCACCAGTGTCCGCGTCGTTGAAGTGATTGCCGGTAAATCACTCATCGGGATAGAACTGCCTAATGAACATAGACAAATGGTTCAATTGCATGAAATTCTAGGATCAAACGATTTTATGAATACCAAACAGGTTTTACCACTTGGTTTAGGGAAGGACATTGCTGGAAGACCCATTATCGTTGATTTGGCTAAAATGCCAC
>DLBP01000026.1:724-15622 GCA_002480165.1 Proteobacteria bacterium UBA7821
TGATTTGGCTAAAATGCCACACTTGTTGGTAGCTGGTACAACCGGGTCAGGAAAGTCTGTTGGTCTGAATGCTATGCTGCTGAGCTTGCTTTACCAGAAAACACCAGAAAACTTGAAGATGATTATGATCGATCCTAAAATGCTAGAATTGTCTGTTTATGATGGTATTCCACACTTGTTAACACCCGTTGTCACAGACATGAATAATGCAGCGGCTTCACTGCGATGGTGCGTTGCAGAAATGGATAGACGTTATCAAATCATGGCAGCTTGCGGAGTTCGCAATATATCTGGCTATAATGCCTTGGTCAAACAGAAGTCGATTTCTTTATCTGACTTAGGTTTGTCACAAGGATCATTAATACCCAGTGATGATGAGAAATTACAAGCCATGCCTCATATCGTTGTGCTTGCTGATGAGTTCGCGGACATGATTATGGTGGTGGGTAAAAAAGTCGAACAGCTAATTGCCCGTCTCGCACAAAAAGCACGGGCAGCTGGTATTCACCTCATTTTGGCAACACAGCGACCATCTGTTGATGTGATCACAGGACTGATTAAGGCTAACATACCGACGCGTATATCTTTCCAGGTGTCTTCAAAAATTGACTCGAGAACCATATTGGATCAGCAGGGCGCTGAACAATTACTCGGACACGGCGACATGCTATACTTACCGCCGGGTCTAGCCGTACCAACTCGAGTGCACGGCGCCTTTGTTGATGATCATGAAGTTCATGCGGTGGTCACAGCGGTTAAATCAAGTGGCCAGCCTAGCTATATAGACAATATTTGTTCATCGATTTCTCTAGAACCCGCTGGTGGCAGTGATGATGATGGAGAAAAAGATGAACTCTATGATCAGGCGGTGGCAATAGTCATTGAAACGAGGAAATCTTCGATATCGTATGTTCAACGACGGCTTAAAATAGGCTATAATCGAGCAGCTAATCTAATTGAGACCATGGAAAAATGCGGTGTATTGGGTCCGGTGACCAACTCCGGTGTGAGAGAAATACTGGTCGAAAAAAACTAATGAGGCTGTTTGTTGTATTACTCGTTATTGGTCAAGCATTGCTAGCCAAAGATTTGGTTGACTACATCAGTCAAATGGATGACGCTTCAGGGCAGTTTCTACTCGAGACAATTGACGATGGTGATGTCCTATCAACAAGCTCGGGTAGCTTTTCACTGAAGAAGCCAAATTTCCTCTATTGGCAACAAACGCTGCCTGTTGAACGGTTAATTGTGGGTGATGGTCACTGGTTGTGGATCGACGATCCAGCGCTGAACCAAACGCAAAAGCGAGTCTATGATACAGAGATGACTCAGATACCCCTATTGTCTTGGTTGGTTGATAGTAAAAAGCTTGAGGACCAATATGTCATTCGTAAAGAAGATCATCACACGCACCTGGTTTTTTACTTAACCCACCGATTAGGGCCTGATGACGATTCAATCGTGATCACGATCAGCGATGGTAACTACCACATCATTCAGAGTGACCATATTGGCATTGATACGCATCTAATGCTCACCTTTGATCAACCGACTCGTCAGTATGAGTTTGGTTTTATACCACCCCTTGGCCGCGATGTGATTGTACAGCAGTAGGGCAGGGAGTCAGCTGTATTTGACCGTGGTTCGTTCTGTAATAGGTAACGCGACCACCACAATCTATAAACGCATCTAAATAACCGTGAACATGAGGCTTTAACCAGTGATCGATACTGATGCAGTTGATGGAGTGATTGAGTTCGAGACAGATGGCTTGTTTGACCAATTCATAATGGGTACACCCGAGTACAATGCCATCGTAATCGTTGTCGTTAACAATACCCAAGTTTTTGTTTAAGTAGCGTTGGATAGTAGCTGTTTGCTTTGATTCGATTAACTCAACCAAGCCAGGACAAGGCAGCATGTCAATCTGGCAGTCTATACCGAGCCGTTTGATCAATGATGGATAGCCGCCATGCGAAACGGTTAATGGTGTTGCTAACATAGCAATAGAGCGATAACGGTGCTCCTTTAAAAATGCTGCTAACGCCGTATGCATGCCAATAATAGGCACATTGATTTGACTGCGAATTAGGTCAACTGCGATAATAGAGCTGGTATGACAGGCGCTGATGATAAGCGAAACTCCCCTGGACTCGAGCCAGCGACAAATAGCCAGGCTATAGTCTTGAATTTGCTTGGCCGTTTTATTACCATATGGCATGTTGGCATGATCTGATAGATAAATGAAGTCTTGCTTAGGTTTAATTGACTGAAGTTGCTGAAGCACACTAAGGCCACCAATACCACTATCAAATATACCAATCGCAGATTGTGTCATTGATCTATCCACTGAAAGGGAACGCGATTTTGGACTCGAGTAGTTAGTTCATAAGCACTCGATGAAGTATGCTTGGCGACTGTCTCAATGGATAAGCCTTCTCCCCATAGCGTAACCCAGTCGCCTATTTTAATACGCTGATCATTGTCTAGATCGATTGAAAGCATGTCCATTGATACGCGGCCAGCAAGCTGGTAATGATTCCCATTAATCAGCACAGGCGTTCCATCGGGTGCCGATTGCGGATAGCCATCACCATAGCCAATAGATGCGATGGCAATGCGTTTAGCCTCTTGGCATATATAGCGCTGGCCATAACCAATACTTTGTCCACGTTGTAGTTGCTTGATACTGATGATCTGTGCTTGTAGCGTCATCACTGGTTTGAGGCCTGGATGAGCGCCAATTCCATACAGCGCCATTCCTGGCCGGACATAGTCGTAGTGGTGCTCTGGTTGTAGGAATATCGCATCTGAGTTACAGAGGCTGAATTTGGTGCTAAACCGACTGCTAATGGTTTTAAATGATGATAACTGAGACAGCGTTTGCTGACTGTCATGTGATTTAGCACACGATAGGTGTGACAAAATATGAATATTGGGTTTTACTTGTTTCGTGCTGTATAGTGTCTGGTAGGCAGCGTCAACTGCCTCTGTATCAAACCCTAAACGCCCCATGCCGGTGTCGATTTTAAGCCATGCTTGTATGGGTTTAGTCATGTCTTGTTGTCTGAGCCAATCGATCTGATGTCTGGCATGAAAGACCACCTCAAGGTCGTAACGGCAAACATCTTCGTACTCTGAAGGGCAGAAGACGCCCTCCATTAGAATAATTGGGCTATCAATTCCAATTTTCCTAATGGCTACGGCTTCATCAATTGAGGCAACGCCTAATAAGTCAACATACCCAGCAATCCTTTTTGCAACTGATCGAATGCCATGGCCGTAGGCATTTGCTTTGACCATCGCAATGATTTTGGAGTTGTTTGCAACACTTCTGACGACATTGATATTGTTAATTAAATGTGTCGTCGATAGGATTGCTCTGGATGTTCTCGTCATGTCTATTGTGCCATCACACGATTAAAAAGCGTTGATGATAAATAATGATCTAGCCACTGTTCGACAACAGCATACTGATGGTGCGCCAGCCAGCTGGCGTCAGCAATGTGTAATTGTCGAATAAAAGGAAAGACAATCAGTTCACTTTTACTCATCAGTTCAGATGAGGTTCGTGAAGATAGTGAGTGCTGAATCGTGTCTAAAAATTGCTGCATCTGCCTCTGGATGGTGTCTGTATCGATGTCAGTGTATCGATTGGGGTACTTAAATCGATTCAGTGCAGGTATGAACTTTTCATGCAATTCATAGCAGAGGTTATCCGCTTGCGGTAAATCCTCTGGCCATGAGGTATGAGACTGGGCGATACACCAATTAACGATATCCAGGCTTTCGTCTAAAACAGTCTGGTCACCCACAACCAACACAGGTACGGTTGCTTTGGGTGAGAGTGTTAGAAAATGAGTGGGCTTTGATTTTAAGTCGATCTCTTCAATCACGTGTGGTAGTTGTGACTGGCACAGAGCCAGTCTTGCACGGATTGCATAGGGACATCGACGAAAACTAAATAGGGTGAGTTGCTTCATATCAGGATCCCAAGTGCTGTTCGTGTCTTTGTTTGGCAAGCTCACATTGTCTTTGTCGTTGTTTGTAGCGTTGTTTATCTTGATGGCTTTTCGTGTGAAAGCAATTTGGGCAGCTGACACCATGCAAGTAGTGAGGGTGGTGCTTATCGGCCTGTGTGATTGGCATTCTACAAGCATAGCACTGGTCGTAGCTGCCAGGTTCGAGTCGATGGTTGACAGCAACCCGGTTATCGAACACAAAGCATTCACCTTGCCAGAGGCTTTCAGATTCGGGTATTTCTTCTAGATACTTTAAGATGCCTCCTTCGAGGTGATAAACCTGCTCAAAATCTAGGGTTTTGAGATAGGAGGTGGCTTTTTCACAACGAATACCTCCCGTGCAAAATAGGGCCAGTTTGTCTTTTTTTCGATCAGAAATGTTCGTTTTGATGTAGTTGGGGAATTCTCGAAATGTTTGTGTGTTTGGGTTGATTGCGCCTTTGAAAGTACCAATGGCATATTCGTAATCATTGCGTGTATCAATTAATAAAACATCGGGAGACGTAATGAGTTGATTCCATTCGTTGGGTTTGACGTACTCGCCAACGATGCATTGAGGGTCCACGGTATCGATACCGATGGTCACAATCTCTCGTTTCAATTTGATTTTAAGTCTCAAGAAAGGGTTGTGACTCGAAGCCGAATATTTGTATTCGATTTGGTCTGTTTCTAGTTTGGATGCCAGCAGCTGCTTGAAGGTCACAATTGATTGCTTGGGACCCGCAATCGTGCCATTGACGCCCTCGGGTCCAAAAATAATCGTTCCTTTAATACAGAGACTGGTTGCCGCATGCCTGATGTGCTTTTGTAACCGGTCTAACTGTGTCAGAGGCATAAATCGATAGAAAGCAGCAATGGTGTAAGTCGGTTCAGTCACGTAGTACCTCATATTAAATAAATATATTAACCTTTAAAGTGCAACAATGCACGAAATTTTAGCTTTAACTGGTATCATTGTGCTATTGTGTGTAAGATAAAACCACCAATAGGGAGATTGACAATGCACATCAAAGGACACTGGCCTGCCATTATCACGCCATTTAATGAAGATGGTGTCATTGATTATCAGGCATTATCAGCATTAGTGAGGTGGTATGTTGACTCAGGGGTTGACGGATTGGTTGTCAATGGCACAACTGCAGAATCAGCCACACTGACTGAGCTAGAACAAGATAAGATAGTCGAAGCGGTTTTATTGGAAACTGACAATGCAATCCCTGTTATGTGTGGAACCGGTTGTCATGACACAAACAAGACTGTCAAGCGATCAATACAAGCTGCTCGGCAGGGGATTGATGCCTGTTTGGTTGTCACGCCTTATTATAACAAACCCAGCCAGCAGGGGCTAATAGCACATTATTTGCGCGTGTTGGACGCATGCGATAAGCCGATTATGTTATACAATGTCCCATTTAGAACCGGCGTTGACCTAGGAAATGATGCGGTAGAACGATTATTTGAACACCCGAATTGCCTTGGTATCAAAGCGGCTGATGGTGATGCTAAGCGACTGAACGATTACATGGCAATGTCACCAGACAAGGCCTTATTCACCGGTGATGATGCTAACGTCATCGAGTGGTTGGCGGCGGGTGGTTGTGGTGTTATCTCAGTTGCTGGTAATTTAGTACCGAGGTACTGGTCACGCATGGTCAAGGCTGTATCTGATGGTGACGTTTTCGACCCATCCGATTCAGTTGATCTAATTAGTTGCCTCAATTGGTCAACCAACCCAGTGCCAATTAAGTACAGTTTGTATGCCATTGGCAAGATCTCAACGCCGCTTGTTCGTCTTCCACTCTTAATGGAAGCGCCTGAACAGTCTTGGCAGATTGACAAATTGATTAATACCTACAGGAGATTAGAACAATGCTAGTTAATTACACAATCCCGCTACTCACGCTGTATTTGCTTGGCTGCCAAATGGGTCAGGAAAATCATCTGGCAGACGAGCTTTCTAGTCCAATGCAACAAACATCTGAGCATTTTCGCTTGAGCGATACGACCATGTCATTTAGCTTTTCTGATTTTTATCACATACCAGACGTCCAAGAGACCGTCGAAAATGAAGCCACTAATAATCGACTGCTACCCCCCAATTTATTGGAAACTGATCAAGATTCAGTGGACTCAAAGCGACTATATAGTATGAGGAAAATTGACTTAGACAGAAGCGTGAGTCATGTGTTTAAGTCACTATCTTTTGAAAATGACGGCACAATAATTTATCTAAAAAAAGATAAGCAAAGTTTTAATTATTGGTTCAGAATCACAGGATTTCCAGAAAGTGTCTATGTTAATATTATGTCTGAACCCGATAATCATGCATCGATCAATCTGTTCAGCAGTAAAGGTTCTGCATTACCAATTGAGCTGATCACGCCAATATTAGAGAAATTGGATAAACAGATTGAAAGTTTGCGCGACGGGGGCGCTATTTAGCGCCAAAGTAGCGTCAAATTAGTCCATAGTCGCCCTTTTCCTTGTTTTTAATAAAACCAATGCTATAAATTGCTTAATTCGAAAGGAAAAGGATTTCTGATGTTGAATCAAATTCTGAGAAATTGTAGCAATGGATTGAGATATATTAATAATATCCTCTGCCAATTTGCAGATGCTTGCCTATATTTACTGCTACTTTCGGTAATTCTTTATGATTATGCAGGTCACTACATGAGTGCAATCAATATTATATCGGCAGCATTGTGCAACTTTTCAATGATATATTTCATGGTTATCGTGTCAACTTTTTTTATCTGTCAGTGGATTGATGAATATTTACTGTCGGTATACGACCAGTGTCCAGATCATTTCAATGTCTTTCATGTCGTCTCAGCCCAGTCTCTGAATAATGATCATGAGCTAAAGCAAGAAAAAAGCGATTTAGATAAGTTAGTGGGTATGATGAATTTATCATCCATACACGGTGTTGATGGGGTCATTGATTATTTAAAAGAATTAAGTCGAACTGGTCATTTTGAAAACCAGTCAGAGGAATTTATTGTTGCATTTGTTGAATTTCATCATCAGTATATGGATGATGGTGATTTTAAGTTTATCAAGCAGTTACATCTAAACGAATCAAGTTGCCCAATAACGTTTTCGGATTTCCCATCGGATCCGATTATCGTCACATCTAAATCATCCAGTAGTCAGTCAGATACAACAGTCAGTTGCCGCTATCTTGTCAGCCAAGCTGCACTTTCTCGCTGGGCAACTTCACACGACACTTGCCCACTCACCAGGCTAAACCTAAGCAAGAACTCCTCATTTTCGACAGCCGATTATCATAAAAGTTATCATGATGTCATTAGTAAACATTTGGGTTGTCAGCCAAGACCAACTGTTAATCCGGTATCAGATATGTGTGACAAAAAGAAGAATTTATGCATGGACTTGTGCAACAATAGCGTGTGTCGCCTCTAGATAACGGCTATTAAATCCGATTTTCCACATTAAACAGTCATGGACTTATCAGTCATGATCTCAAAGGCTAATGGTCACGATAATACCTAGTATTGCGCTCTCGAATAAGCTAGATCGATCATTTGTTATCTGGTATTAATTTTCCATATAACAGTGTGAATGAATGATCTGATTGCTTGACAAAAAATTCGGCCAGTGTTAACATGCATACGTCATAACTAGAGGTAATAAATTGTGGTCAACAGAACAAATAATTCAAATGCGTCCAACAGACTGTGGCTTGCACCCATCGTAATCGCCAGTTTGCTGATGATTGCTAGTAGTGCAAACTTGATAACTTTTCATGTGCCGCTCGTCGCTTGTGCCCTCTTCTCTATTTATGCGTATTGGGTTTATGATCCAACCTCTACTCGATCTTCCCAATCGCAGGCGATAGCAACAACCCTTCTGAGACAATTTTTAATATATACGCCTCTTTGTATGCTGTGTTCCATCTTAGGAGGTTCGATAGCCGCTTTGTTCATGCAAGGAGAAAATGCCTTTAATTTTCTAGATATTGCTCGCCAGGTTTGCTGGGATAACTTAGCAATGACATTACTGATACCAGCTTTCTATAGTTTTTGTAATGCTTACCTGATGATATTATCGAGACTTAGGCCGGAAAAAAATGACCCATCACAGCGCGGATCAGATCGCGAATCGCAGCAACAAATATCGTCAAATCTTGAACCACAGCAACGAGCAGAATCGCCAACTCCAAAACCATCACTAGATGCTCACAATTCACGCCTGATAACATTTCCAATATGGGGGTGTAATGAAAATGAAAAATACGAAAATACATTGGTGCATGATCTTATGAAGCTATTTGAAACTAATCGACAACAGTTAGATTTTACTGGCGGAGCAGATGGTGTGTTAGATCAGCTGTTTTCTGACCAATCAACAATAAATGATGGGTTAGTAGAGTTTCGAGATAAGCACATGTATCTTATTAAGACAAATACAGACAGCGGTACACAGCGAAAATGGGAGTTTAACTGGTGCAAGCAACTCCAGCTAGACCCTACAGAATGCCCTATTAATTTTAGCCGTCTAATCAAAGACGCGATTATTGTCTCAATTAGAACCCAATCTGGTACTTTTAAAAGTTACATCACAGCAGAGGGGGATTTTCGTCAACTGAAGGAATGTCCAGTTACACACATGACACTTGCAGAGGCGAGTTACAACACCAAACCAGCACAACTGTATAGAACGCTTAGAGTTAAATTGGATACTTTCATCGAGGCAAAAGGTTTTCGGGGAAAATCCTTTTAGTGATCGCAATATTTAGGCGTTAGGAGAGAAGATCGGTTTTGGTTTGATAAATTTAGCAAACTAATACAGAGTCACAATGGGAGGATGACATGTTTGAGTATTTAATTTATGGGTACATCTTGGAGATGACTACCGGGTTATTATATTCATCATATTCACAGCTACTAGATAACAGAAACGGACGGTTTCGGGTTAGTGATGGCCATCAATATCGAACGGTTCTTGAGAGAACAATCAACGCAATCGCTATTGGATTGATGACATGTGTTACCTGCTTTACGATTTATCAGCTAATTAACAACTTCATCAGTTACCAAGCTATCTGTGGTTTAGCCATATTAATACGGGTGCTGGTTGATATAAGAACACACCTTGTCATGTTTCGGGCCATGAACCGAGACGTTAATGGCACTAGAAGACATGGTTTACCGATTAACTATGAAGAAATCTGTTTCCTAACTAGACGTTTATTATTACCAGCAAATAGGTGGGAAGTATTCGCTAAATTATTTGAAGTCTTGTGTTTCTACTTCGGAGGACCAGCTGCCTTGCTTATGGTGAACCGTCGCGAACACTTTGCGCTTCACTCAAAGTACGATCGATCCGGCGAAAAAAGGCACAATGGAAAATGGCCTACTGTATATCAGCCAATTTACTCGGCTGATTATTCTGATCAGAAGTTTGTGCATACGATAGATCACTCTGCCATCGAGGCACTCGGCTCGTTAATTGATGAGTTAGATTTGTCTAAGATCAAGCCAACATTAGGTAGATTAGACCCTGACGATGTACTGACTTATATAGAGAAATTAGATCATCCAACTAACGCTGGTCATCAGAGCGATTCTTTGTTTCAACAGTTTGAAGTATTTAAGAGTGATTATATGCATCAAGAAACTGGCAGTTTTGTTCAAGTTCAAACAGTTAGAGCTGCCGGGGTGCCTGAGAAGAAGCCTAAGATGACTTATAACTTTATGCAACAATATGAACTGACTGGAACACAATGCCCATGGGGGCTTACCCACTATCCGTCTGACCCCATGTTGGCCATCTCAATCGAATGCGGTAATCGTTACATCGCTGAGAAATCAGATCTCGTGTATGCACTTAGAAAGGGTACACATGCCAAATGTCCGACGACAAATGATTCTATGATAAAAAGTTACGTGTATTCCCCTATGCACGCTTTGAAACCGGTCATTGACATGGTACAAGATAAGATTGATCGATACTACCAAGCTCGATCACCCAAAGATCAGCCCAGCCGTAATGGCCATGGCTTCAGTTTTAGCTGTACGCCGCCTGGTTTTTGTGCTATTGTTTGATTGGAAAGTAAACTGAGTAATAGCATGTTGAAGACACTAGAAGCAATTGTTCCATTGGTTATCTTTTTTGCAGCATTTCATCTAACCGATATCTATCGTGCTACATTTTATCTAGTTATTTCATATACGGCATTCATTATAATTAGATCACTGTTAGGTCAAAAGATTGATAAGTCAGAATATTTAATATGGATGGCAGTTGTATTGTTTGGCTCAGCCACCGTATATTTCAGAAATGAGTTGTTTATTAAGTGGAAACCAACTTTTGTGTTTTGGTGTTTCTCAACCGCGATACTCTTAACCAACTGTTATTATAAACAGTCGTTTTCTGAATGGTTGTTGGCAGGTAAAGTATCGATGAGTAAAAAAGACTATCAGGTGATTGACCGATTATCTGGTTTATTTTTTCTTGGATTAGGCTTTCTTAACTTTCTTATTTTTTCTTATTTCAGTAACGAGACTTGGGTTAATTTTAAAGTATTTGGTATCTTTACCTTAACGACCCTTTATGCGCTTGCTATTAGCGTTATGGTCGTTAGCAGAGCCGATAAAATCAATACCGATCACTGATACATGACAAAGCTAGATGCGATTCGTAACAAGATCACTCGTCATTTTAGTCCAACGTACTTGCATTTGGTCGATGTGAGTCAGCGGCATCGCAACCACAAGCAAAATGATCCCAATAAAATTCACATTGAGTTAACGATTGCATCCCAGCACTTTTATAAACTAGGCGATATTGCTTGTCACCGAGCAATCTATAAGTTGCTCGCACCAGAGATTGAGACAATCATCCACAGTCTAAAAATATCGATCAATCGCTAGCATCGTTGCCATCAGCATGACTGGCGATTGCTGTCGCTGTTTTCTGGGGTTGAGTAGGCTCTAGAATGGGGCTCCCACACTCATGAATGCCTTTAAAATGAACGTGTGATTCACCTTGGGTTATTAACTGATTGGTGTCATATAGATGCTGATTAAATTCACGAACAAGCGTTTGTCGGCCTGATGCTGTTCTCAATTCCTCGAATGCATAGAATAGCGCCTTGGTTAATGTAATGACTGCTTGATTTGGGTCATGAGTCTGGCCAGTTTCTAGTGAGAGCGATGTCCATGGTTGAGTGATTCGCTTATTTGGATCACTAATGAGATTGACATTAACACCAATACCAATGTCAAGATAGACAAGATGATTGACTACTTGAGAGAAAATGATCATTCCCGAAATCTTTTTATGATTGACCATGTGATCATTAGGCCATTTTATTGTCGCTGAGATATGTTTTAGTTCTGCTGTCAGATAACGTTGAATGGCCACTGCAGCGGCAATGTTGAAAAAAGAAATGGGGTAGTGCCTTGATAGGCTTCGTTTCAGTGAGAATGTTGCGTAGATATTGCCACAAAAAGGTGAGTGCCAATAATTGCTCTGTTGACCAGTTCCTGAATTTTGAGACTCTGCGAGATAAAGAGCAGGGTAGGACGAGCACTGTTTTGCAAGAACCATGGTATTCTCACATTCTACTGCAGTGGTGACCGTTATATTTAGGCGATTGAGCGCTTGAGCTATTTGGCGACCATCCAGTAGGCAAGGGCTATTTAACTGTCGGGTGATTGACTTAGAGTCGATCAAAAAATCATCACGGCCTTCTTGCCTAATTAACGCCATGAGGTGAATCAGCTGTGGTTTGCTGATCAACAGAATCTGGCAGATTTCAGTCAAACAAACAGCACTGCCAGGTCTAATCGTTGCCAACAGATGAGATAAGTAGCCTCTAATCGATTTTTTTGACATGCAGTATCGTTGAGTCGACACTTTCTACAACGACTTTGGTTCCTGCTGGGTAGTCATCCTGAGCTTCAACATTCCAAATTGAATCACCGATTACACACTTACCGCTACCGTTGATGAGTGGCTGATCTAACGTGAGTTTCTTGCCGATATAGCTTTCCGCTCGTCGATTGAGTTTAACGTGCCCATTGCTTTTAACCACGATCGATGTTTTTCTAAGAAAATGCCGCCATAAAAACACGTTAATGATTAGCATCGTCGAGAAAACAAGTATCAACACATGAACGCTTAATGATGGGATCAAGAGCCCAAGTAACCAGGTGATTACAGCTGCGTTACCAAGCCAGAAAAAGAACCCAGTGAACGATATCAGCTCAAATATATATAAGATCAGTGAGATCAGTAGCCATGTGTTGATGTTATCTAGAAAGGGCATATGAATTCCTACTCGTTTTAATCTGAATGTTGATTTTTCGACAACCCGGACGATTTGGCTATTTCTGCTATGCCTGCAATTGAACCAAGCATGGAGCTTGCCTCAAGTGGCATTAAGACCACTTTTTCGTTTTCTGCGGAAGCGATACTACCAAGCGCATCGATGTATTTCTGTGCGACAAAATAATTAATAGCGTTTATGTCACCCTGGCTGATTGCATCAGAAACAACTTTGGTTGCCTCAGCTTCAGCGCTAGCAGTTCTCTCTCGAGCTTCAGCTTCTCTAAATGCAGCTTCTTTCTCACCTTCTGCGATTAAAATCACTGAGCGCTTTTTACCTTCAGCAACCAGAATGTCAGCGCGCTGTTTTCCTTCAGCTTCGAGGATCTTCGCTCTTTTTTCCCGTTCTGAGGTCATTTGTTGGCTCATTGCCGTGATGAGATCTTTGGGTGGTGTGATCTCTTTAATTTCTATTCTGGTGACTTTAACGCCCCATGGGTTTGTTGCGTCATCAATAACCTTTAACAGTTTCAGGTTGATTTCATCGCGTTTTGACAACATCGCATCAAGGTCGAGTGCACCCAAGACGGTTCGGATGTTGGTGAGTGACAAGTTGCGAATGGCGCGTTCCAGGTCGCGGACTTCGTAGGCTGCCTTGGCTGCATTGATGACTTGAAAAAAAACAATGGCATCAACTTTAACCATGGCATTATCTCTACTGATGACCTCTTGAGATGGTATGTCTAATACGGTTTCCATCATATTCAACTTGGATCCAACTTTTTCAATGATTGGGACAATGATTTCAAGACCAGGCTTGAGCGTCTTTGAATATTTTCCAAACCGTTCGACAGTCCACTCATACCCTTGTGGTACTTGCTTAACGGATGTTGCAATAACTAGCAATGCCAATAACAATAATAATATTAAAATATACATCTTCTACCCCACTCGATACCACTACTTAAATTGTAGTACACAAATTCATTTTTGTCCATTGTCAATCGTTATTTAGACGACCGAATCCTTTCGAGACATCGATGTTCTGATGATGAATGCTAATTTGTCAGAGCAAATTTTTCGGACACTTCTGGCTCTGTAGAGTAGATCAATATTGCGTTGTGCGTCTTGCTGGTTACATATGTTGAGGACATGAATGTTGCGCCGGCTTGTGTCAACTATGGATGATGGAACAAAACTAATTCCATGGTCTGCTTCAACCAGTGAAATGATGGTTTCAATCCGCTCACTTCGACCGGAACCATCAATCTGATGTGGTTTGGCACCTGTGATCTCAATGACTTTATCACGTAGACAGTCACCATGATCAAGCATCAACAACGTTTCATTGATTAAGTTGTGTGTGTTAATCGGGCGTTCTGTTACCGCTCGTTTACTACTGCAAATTAACTCCAGTTTTTCTTGGTATAGTTTGTGTTTTTTTATACCTGATGGACACTGATCTATATCTGCTGCAATGACCGCATCCAATGTTCCGTCTTCTAATTTGGCGATTAATTTGTCTTTTTTCTCTTCATGGATGATGATTGATAGGTCTTTCAATTGTGTTTTGAGTGACGTGAGTATTTCTGGCAATAAATAGGTACTGATCGTTGGTATGATGCCGATGTGATAATTGCCAGTCAACGGGTTATCTGCTGCAGATGCGATGGTATGTAACTGATTCGCACAGGCAAGTACACGATTCGCTTGAGCAATGATTTTTTCACCAATGGCTGTGATGGATACGTTTTTGTTATCTCTTTCAAATATAGTCACACCCAAGTGATCTTCTATTTTTCTTATTTGTGTACTGAGTGTTGGCTGGCTAACAAGGCACTGTTTTGCTGCGGTGGTGAAATTTTTATTAATGGCAAGTTGCCGTAAATAATCTAAATCTCTCATGTTTAAGCGCAGTTTTCTATCAGACACGATTACTAATCCTTATACAAATAAGCGTATTATAGCATTATAAATACGCTATGTCAATTGGGTTGTCTTTATAAAGCGCTGATATTACACTTTAGTTGTCGGTTGCAAGATGAGCCACTGTATTGATTGTTGTGCACAACAAGCATGACAATCAATAGTATGTTGTATTATTTACTATGCGCTCTTGCAATCATGCCAGCTGTTGCAGATGATTGTTATGTGACTATTAATAGAATGACAAAATCTAAAATGATGCTGTTTGATGGTAAGCATCAACGACCCGTTCAGGAAAAAGGCATACAATTACCCCAAACTAGCCAACCAAATAATTACGACAGCCTGCGTCTAATTCATTGTGTGGGTAGCCAAATTATAGAACAAAAAAGGGTCGTTTCAGAAGATTTACAATGTGAGATACAAGACGTGTTTGGTAACAATCAAAGTATGCACCAAGTTGGTTATTGGTCGAGTGACTATTGGATCGGTGAGATATGGGATGTCAATCGAGAGGCAATCATTGGCAGCTATACGCGCTCTAAATCCATTTCTAATGATTATCTTTACAAAGAGTGTTGCTTTTATTAGAAGTAAGTGATAGTTTTAACAGTGCTAATCTTATGGCTTGCGCCTGTAGCTCAGCTGGATA
>DLBP01000068.1:0-7348 GCA_002480165.1 Proteobacteria bacterium UBA7821
CACCTCTTCAAAAATAACCGGTGATGTTATCACTGGATATCGTGACAACCTCATATGGGATGCCACGATATGGTGTAGGCGATTGATCAAGTCGTCGATCACAATCACATCTGTGGTTTTTTTGGTATTCCATCACTCGACAACACTACTGCCTCTTGGTATATGCTTAGCCATTTCAGCAATCTGGGTAGGCAATATCTTTTGGCAAACTGGCAGCTTAGAGTTAACCGAGCTCATTAGACATGATCGCTACAACTTGGCAATGCTCTATGTGTGGTTATTTCCCAACCTAGCCAACCGTGAGCAAAACGATTCAGAAAATTACTGCTCGAAGCTACTGACAGCAGAGCAGCGACACAACCAAAAAAAGTTCATTGACCATTCGGCCGACATCCCACTAGGTATTAGAAATTACTACAATAATAATTTATTCTCTGAAATTAACAAAAAAATCCATCACATATACAATGGAAAGATTCAAATCCAGTACCAAGCGTATTTTGATGCACTTAAATCGTCAGAAGGCCGCAATAAAAAACACGCCATTGAGCAACTACACGGAATGTTAGAAGATAGAGAAAAACTTGTTCGAATACAAGCCGGTGATTACATAGACAAACTCGACAAGCTCGTAGAGACAAGAGACCCCAGAAACCTCAATACCTGGCAGCCACTCATACACAGCCGTTGTACTCATGACCAAGATCAATATTGGCAAACCATCGACATCAACAACTTGGCTCACCCCACAGCTAACTACCCAGGGGCAACCTAAGTGTTAACTTTTGACACATAGGCAATTAGCCATAATTGATTTAATCTAACACGTTTGTCGGATTGACAAAACCAGCTGATTCCATCCATCCAAGGTGGACAAGCATCACGATCATGCTGTTCTTGCTCCGAAAAACTTGCCAATAACATGTTCTGATTAAATGGCACATCAAAAGTTGTCACCACTGATTGAGTATACAGTCCAAGGTGGTTTGTTTCTGAGGACGGTTTAAACTTATCTTGATGTAGATCAATTGCTAAATAAGCATCATCATCACCGATATTCTTTGCCTCAACCGATAATATAAAAGCAGCTCTTCTAAAGTGATAGGTTGGTTTATCGTGATCATAATAAGCAATGTAAGGTACTTCATCACCATATTCTAACCTAGAGGTCTCACCGGATTTAATCAACATTTCAGACTGTGAGATAATTTGGCCAACCCCCAGTGATAATATCTGTTTTAACCATTGTTTAATTGGCCAAGTGTATAAAAACTGTCCTGACCATTCATTTAAATTTAAACCCGTCTTCACCATTTTATCCTCATCCATCCTAATCAAAAAAGTATGTAAAATAGCAAGATTTTTTGACACATCAAGGCGTTTTAATTGTTCTACCTGTGATTGTTTTTCACAAATAACCGATTGCTCATCTTCAGCCAGAACCAGATGCATACCCTGAACCTGCCCTTTGGTGAGTAACTCCTGTGATGACAAGACACGTGGATAGTAGTGATGCTTGCCATGATCAGCCTCTCGCACTGATCTAGTAGCCGGCATAAAGTAATACACACCCGCATGACGATCAACATCAATATCTGGAGAAACAGTTAAGTAGGCTATCCACTCGTCCCAAGACAGATCGCTCAATCGTAAGGTGATGGGTTGTGTCAAATCGGGGGAGACCCAAACATTTCTTTGATTGAAGTCGGCTACTTTAATCAGAACATGCCTCATCTCAATCTCTTCAGCAACAATAGAAAAACCGCGTGAAGTCTGACTAATATCAACGGCAACCCATGCCGAAACCCACCAGCCAAACCACAACATTAAAAAACCAATAGCATGTTTTGTCGCATTCATGTTAATCACCATAATAGGAGCATGGATATCGATCCATACCGTTCCATCATATGATTAGACAAATAATCAACCAAAATCCTGATGACTAACAATCTCAGCACAACGATGATTGTGTTGATCAATTGATTACATGACTAGTCTATCAAAATACGGTATTGTCCATCCTGGATTGTCCCCTTTATGATGGCAACATGACCAACAAAATCTATGAGTGTGTTGTGATCGTTGCAACAATACTGTGCATTACTGCATTAATAAACCATTACAGGCCCAAGCCATTCTGCCAGCATCAATTGAATGCGATACTTAACAATCCCATATTGTACCAAAGCGATCTAATTGAAATCAAAGCAGGACATTATAGCATAACGGGAACCTTGCCTATCGATATTAAAGCGCTAATCGAAAAAAAACAGCGTGTCGAGATCGACAAAAGACATCAACAGGTATTTGGAAGATGCTAAAAAAAACAATACTGGCGACCTGCATGGTTATTATAATAATTAGGCTATCTTACTATAAAGATTACCGTTTTTGTGCCAAAGATACAGCATGGGTTCCGGTACTAGCCGGGGTTGACTGGCAGCCAATTGGTAATAAACATCCCTGCCGTATTCAATCAACACTAGAGCCCAAGCACCTCAAGCAATCAATCGATCACATAAAAAAGCACGCATCCATCAGTCAAATTAAAATCATTAACAAACCAAATAGTTATAGAAAAGTTGATGTGATCATAGACATTAGAAAACAGAGCGGTTGGACAACATCCCTTTTTGTTCATTAACCACTTTGACAATCACATAAAATAGTTCTTGAGTCCTTTAAGAATCAACTCTAGCCCCATCGACGTTATTATTAACCCCATAATCCGGTTACTAACATAGACCCACTTTTCTTTCATTGGCGGGAGTAATGTCGAGGCTGCAAATATGGCTCCGATTGCAATAGCAATGGCAGTCACAGCAACCGATGAAGTAATTAATGTGTCAATCGAGTAATTGTGATGCGCAAAATAAGCAATAATCGTGACCATAGCGCCAGGCCCAGAAATCAGTGGTATCGTCAATGGAACGATGGTTGGATCAGATTCTTCGTTTGCTTTTTGGTGTTTTTCATTGTGTGAGCTTGCGTGCTGTTCACCAGATGACATTGTGATTCCAATACTACTCAACAAAATGCCACCTGCAACTGAAAATGCTTGAAAAGAAATACCAAATAAATGTAATAACTGAGATCCTAACAATGAGACAAGCATCATGGTAAACCACACAGTAAAAACAAGTTTCAGGGCAATTAGCTGTGCTTGCTTCTTGGAATAGGTTTGCATCATTGTCACAAACACAACCGCATTACCGAAAGGATTGGAGAGCGCAAACAAAGTTACTGCATAGGGTATTATCGATTTATCCATCATCTTTCGTTTTCTCCAATTTACGTCACCTTAGCTATAGCACATAACCAATATTTCATCAACCGTGTAGCCATACCTGTTTCATTGTGCCCTAATCCACGTCCGCTAAAAAATGCTTGACAGGCAATCTTAGTTAGTCAATAATTTGTAAATAACAGCTGGAGGGTTCATCGACATGATCGAAGCAATCAACGAGAAAATTAGAATCTGCTTACAAACAAATGTAGAAGAAATTGCTATGCTAGAAGCAATCAATGAGCTGCTAGTCGTTTACAATCAAGAAGCAGGAAAGCGATCCAAACTGCCACTACACACAAAACGTCACTACGAAGAAATATTGCGATTTTTTGAACGCATCCGTGATTCGAATAATGACGGTGATCGGAATGCAGCAATCCAAGCCATGCGAGAATTTCAGAGAGATAATAAAGCTTCTATCGATGCCCTAACTCACGAGCCAAACCCAAACCTCGTTAAGCGATTGCTCGAGTGGTTGATCAATACACTCAAAAGTTATTTTCCACCCACAACAGCTTCTGAGGGACACTGTTTTTTTCATGCTATGCTGGGCGAGAAAAATGGGCATGAATATCGGATGAACAATGTTGCTGAATACAGAAAAAAACTATACGACATACTCAACCAGACGATTGAAAAGGAAACAAATGCCGAGCTCAGCCCACGTGAGCAAGAAATCCTGAGACAGTTTCACGATCTGAATGGGCGAGCTTGTCGAGAAATTTTTAACATCCTGTGTAACAATGATGAATTTATGCAGATGCTCCTAAAAACATCATCAATATTTCACCATATACTCAATGACGACCGTAGGGTAGATCAGGGTTTTAATAGTTATCCAGAAGATTCATCCCCAATAAAACCCAAAAGCCCAGATGACATAATTCTTATGGGCATGAATATCGATAGAAGCGAGATTAATAAACTGGTAGGTCTACTTCAAAAGATGGAGACTGCCCAACTGAAACAAACAGCCGAAAACATGAGTAAAGACCTCGACAAAAATGGCATGGCCAACGAAGAGGTTGTTCAAGCAGTCATTACCATAGTCGGTGATTTTTTAGAAAAGGCGATTTTATCTAGTTCTGAAATCCGAGACATTGTTTACAAAGAAGAATTCTATGATAGGTTTGTTCAAACTGATTGGAGTGAACTTTTTAAACAGTTAGCCATACAAGAGGGAACACTGACCTACCCTGTTGTTGTTCTTTATGATTCTTATTATCACGAACACTGGCAACAAGGCAACAACCGACAGGATGATCCAGCAAGACATTTGACCAGATTTATACACTATGACGGGATAAACAATCATTTCTACGTTGTAGGAGAGCCGCTTCCCCCTGTCTCCCTAGCAAATATTTTCAAAGCCCCCTCCCCAAGATCTATAAATTACTCAGACACCTCTAAAAGCCCCATCCCTTGAAATAGATAGCTAACTTTAAAGCCCAAGAAGCGCCTCTAAGTGATACTCGATCACCCAGCCTTTTTATTTAATGTGGTGATTGCCACCATCTGGTTTTCTTGTGAAAACAATATAAACAGATATGTCTCACAAAAAAAAACCACAATGTACTAAAATTGAACTTGTATAATTGTTCATATGTGGCATAATGAGGCTGTTTTAGTTTTAACTCCGAATACAACACAGGCAGGCTTAACATGATGAATCAATCCGACCCAAACGATAAGACAACGACACAACAAGACAATTCATCAGGAGAAAAGTCCAATTTAATCAATATCATAAACCCCCCCTTGATGGCACTAAAACAAGCTGTATTCCCGATCTACATGAAAGAAATGCCTAAATTTATTCCGATGGCACTTTTAAATTTCTTGACGCTATTTTCCTTTACCATGCTAAGGAACACCAAAGACTCACTGGTACTATTGGCGCCAAACATGACCTCTCTCGGTCTAACTTATGCCAAGCTTGGACTTGTTCTACCAGCCTCTATTTTATTTAGTATTATTTACATCAAGATTAGAAATAACCTTGGTTTCCAGAGAACTTACCATGTCGTCATGACTTTTTTTGTGATGTTCTTTTTGATATTTAACTACATTCTTTACCCGCTTGCAGATTACATACACCCTGATCCTGAAGTCATCCATAATCTACAACTGTCTCTTCCTGCGATCTCAAACTTTTTTGGCTTGGCTGGCGTTTGGAGCTTTTCACTGTACTACGTGATGTCAGAGCTGTGGGGTACCTACACGCTATCGGTTTTGTTCTGGCAATTTGCTAATGAGAACATCGATACAACAGAATCTAAGCGCTTCTATCCAACGTTTATTCTTATTGGTAACATATCACTCATCTTTTTATCATACGTACTCAAATACGTCAGTGATCACTACACAGGCGGTGCCGAAATTAATTTCATTAACAACACCATTTTCGTGTGTGGTGTTTCCATGATGCTGTTGTTTCAGTACACCAACCGATACATATTATCACAAGAGCAATATCAGCCTAAAACTAAGATCAAAAAGAAAAAGAAGCAGAAACTGTCTCTGGGCGATAGTATGAAAGTGTTGTTTAAATCAGAGTACATCCTCTACATAGCAGTCATAGTCTTGTCTTATGGGATCATGATCAACATCTTCGAAGTGGTCTGGAAAGACCAACTGAGACTGGCTGTTACCAACCGAAATGAATTCCTTGAGTTCATGGGCCTCTACACCAAATACACAGGCATCTCAACCATTGCTCTCATCTACGTCAGTATGTACGTCATCAGGAAAATGGGCTGGCTTGTTGGCGCGATCATCACACCAATCATGGCCACTGTAACTTGTGTGATTTTCTTCCTATACTGCCTCATGGCTGATACTATTGATCCGGTTCTCACAACGATGGGAGCTGGTGCGATGTTTTCCGTCATGTTTGGAGCAGCCGGTGTCGTGATGACCAAATCATCTAAATACGCATTTTTTGATCCAACAAAAGAAATGTCATTCATTCCATTGAGTGATGATCTAAAAGCTTCAGGTAAAGCTGCTGTTGACGGTGTTGGAGCAAGACTGGGTAAGTCTGGTGGTGGATTGATTCAAATATTTATTGCTTTCATCATATCCTCACTAACTGGCGAAATTGTCAACGCAATTGATATGATACAGTACACTATCTTCATTATCATATTGATGGGTGGCGCTTGGGTATACTCGGTCATCAAGCTAAACCGCCTATATCAAGCTGCACTCTTGGCGGCACAAGAGCCAAATGACGAGCCTAACCAAGAAAAAAGCGCTGCCGCACCAGCATCGTCTTAGACAGCACTAGCTCATAAGGGCTAAAAAGGGAGGGGGAGTATGCGAGTTGAGAAGGATAGTCTTGGTGAGATACACATCGATCAAGACAGCTATTACGGCCTTGCAACAGCGCGCTCCCTCAAGTTCTTTGGGACCAACCAAAACGCTTTGCCAGAGCATTTCATTCATTGCTATGCTCAACTGAAAAAAGCCTGCGCTATCACTAATGAACAATTGGGTTTGATTGATTCAGAGAAAAAAGACTGGATTGTTCAAGCGTGTGAAGAGATCATAAACGGGCAGTTCTCCCAGCAGTTCCCGGTTAGTGTCTGGCAAACGGGTAGTGGAACGCACAGTAACATGAACTTAAATGAAGTCATTGCTAACCGCTGTAATGAACTTGCTGGACAGCCCAAAGGTCAAAATAAACCCGTCCACCCCAACAATCACGTCAACCTATCACAGTCATCCAACGACACCTTTCCCACTGTGATGCATTTAGCAAGTCTGACCTCATTAAAAAACAACTTAATGCCAGCAATTGATGCAATGATTAGTGCCTTGGTTGTGCTAGAAAAAAAATTTTCCAGCATCGTTAAAATCGGTAGAACACATCTTCAGGATGCAACACCACTAACGTTGGGACAAGAATTTTCTGGATATTATGTACAAATTAAAAAATGTATAGAACGAATAGAGTTTGCTTTAAAAGAAATATTGTATCTTGCGCAGGGTGGAACAGCTGTTGGCACAGGGATTAATTCTAGAAAAAACTTTGATAAAAAAATTGTTAAAGAA
>DLBP01000068.1:7517-7822 GCA_002480165.1 Proteobacteria bacterium UBA7821
TTTAGTGGTTACATCCACGCATTAAGAAAAGACTTAGAACAAATAGCATTCCAAACAAAAGAACTGGAATACTTAGCGATTGGCGGAACGGCAGTCGGAACAGGCATTAATGCGCCAAAAGACTTTTCAGAACAAGTCAGCCAGCTGTTATCAACTCAACTAAAACAGGCATTTAAGCCGCACCCAAACAAATTCACTGCGCTATCCAATCACAATGAATGTGTCGCAGCAAGTAGTGCCCTCAAACGGCTTGCCTGTACTCTGATAAAGATTGCCAATGACATTAGATGGCTTGCATCTGGCCC
>DLBP01000027.1 GCA_002480165.1 Proteobacteria bacterium UBA7821
AGGCAGGTCCATTAATAGACGCATACAGATTATCCTTCAACCCAAATAAAGCTGGAGATCAACCAATGAATATGACTTTAAAATACCTATCTATTCTACTGGTGATAACCAGCGCTTCATTAGTAGCTAAAACACAAGAATTGTCACCCGAAATTGGTAAAATCGTGTGCCAAAATCGCGTACCGCTTCACATCCATCCCGGCTCTTCAAATCAACAAAACAACACATTATCACTACCTGACACCGGCATTGCCAGCACAGAAAACAACGGCCAACTGACCCTGTCCGAAACCAGAGAAAAAGTCACCGGCCCGGCTATTCTTGAAGTCAGTAGCCACTCACTAGATATCCAATGCAAAGACAAATGCCACATCATCATCGGCAACACAGCCAATACGACCATCAACCTTGACATGAGCGACCTATGCCACACTGAAATCGATGGCATCGCCAGACTAAACCACGTCAAACAAAAACATTCGAGTCAATTAACAGGACAGTGGATAGATACCAGACAGTTTCATTACTCAGCAACCGACAATGCCAGCGCCAAACTCGCTGGATTTATTGAATTTGCAAGTTTTGATATCCAAAAAAATTCATCCATTGACATCAGTGATACTGACATCAAAAAGGCATGGGTAAAGACCGTTGATAACGCCAAAATTGGGCTTAGACCACTTGATGAACTATACGCTTACAGCGGCGGATCATCAAGAGTATACTTCATCAACCGAGCGAAACTATCACTGCTAACAGAAGATTCCAATGATTCAAGAATCCTGTGGATCAATCCGACATACCTGGATGAAATCTACACCGGATAAGATCGAATGCCTTCACCCTAGCCACTCATTACGCATAGGAAAACAGTTGACAAATGTAGCCTTTTTGTTGTAACATCTGTCACAGATCTATCGATATAAGGCAACAGCGAATGAATCAACCCACCGCACAAAACATGGCACAACCAGATTTACAAAGCTTCTATAAAACTTATCAACATTGGATTGTCTGTCTGAGTGCTTCCCTATTTTTCATGTACGAGTTTGCCCAGCTGATGATGTTTAATTCTCTAGGCTCTGCCATCACAAGCGAATTTGGGTTGAGCGCTTCACAACTGGGTAATTTGTCCTCTCAGTCACTGTATGGTAATGTGCTACTATTACCCTTCGCCGGCATCATACTCGACCGATTTTCAACCCGACAAGTTATACTAATAAACATGTCACTCTGCGTTTTATTTACCTACATTTTCTCTGTATCTGAAAACTACACACTCGCTTGCATCAGCCGATTCATGTCAGGAGCAACAGGTGCATTCTGTTTACTGTCAGCCAACCTTCTTGCTTCGAGATGGTTTCCAAGCAGGCAACTCGGTATGATAACCGGCCTAATCGTCATGTCTGCATTCATTGGTGCATACTTTGCTCAAACACCACTCAACTACATTGTTGAAAACTATGGTTGGCGAGCAGGTGTGGTAATCACTTTCTACATCGGACTAGTTCTGACCCTCTGGATGTCATTGACTATTCAAGACACACCTGAGGAAAACAATCAAACAAGTAGCTCAAATAATAGCTTAGACGATCAACCACTACCCATCCTAGAAAGTGTCAAACAAGCCCTATTGTCTAAACACACTTGGTTGTGCGGTGTCTACACAAGCCTGACAAACATATTCATTGTCGTCTTGGGCAGTACATGGGGATCACCTTATCTACAGAAAGTTCATAGCTTAACCCCTATTGATGCAACCAGCGTCACTGGGCTGATATTCATTGGAGGGATCGTTGGATTCCCAATATTCGGTATCTTGTCAGATAAGCTTAACTCAAGAAAGATACCCATGATTGTTGGTGCACTCGCTTCGTTAACACTTGCAATTGTGCTTGCATTGTCATCAGACCTATCAATAACCACCCTCAAAATCCTCTTTTTCTGTATGGGATTCACAACCAGTTCCCAAGGTTTAAGCTATCCATCCATCATGGAAAGTACTTCACCCAAATTGATTGCTACTTGCAGCTCAATCGCCAGCGTGATGATTCAAGGCGGTGGAGCAGTCTTTGTCAGTAATTATGGCAAATTAGTCGACATACACACATCTGTGACAGAGGTTACTAGTCTCACTGCATACAACGAAGCTGACTATGCCTTTGCCTACTGGATGATTCCTGTCGCCTACGCCATAACGGTTGCAATTGCTCTAAAGTTAAAAGAAACCTATCAGAGAACCTAACAACACAAGTTGATTATTGATTAAACACAGGCCATGTTTTTATAATTAACAATCTGTGTGAAAATGTTGTAAATGATGTCTAAGTAATTAGCCGGGCAAGCTTTAACACGATCAATATGAATTATGTCAACATCGACTAATCCAGCAAAATCTGAAAAATCATGCTCGGAACAGACGACAATATTAGCAAGGGAGAGACTGTCCAATAACTCCCGACTATTGGATGTCTCATTGATCAACACTGTTGTCTCTAAAGCAGTCTTTTCACAATCACCAAACCAGATGATTTTGTTGTCTGCATACAACAATAACTCAAGCTGCTTATAGATAATATAGTGATCATAGCTCGGTGCGAGAAATATGGTAAAAACTGAATCTTTTTTTCTTTTTGAAGCAAACTTTATTGCTTGTCTCTCAGGTAACTGGTCAAACCCCAATAGGTCCATTATTAGGGCCTGACGCTTGGAAGAATCGACTAAAACCATTTGGTTAAACAAGTGACTGTAGTAACAATCGGTTGCCGCATTAATGCGAAGAGGTATGCGACAGTTATAAACCAAATCAGCGATAGTTTCATTATGTGATAAACTAACAAAGCTATCTGCATGAAACGATTCGATTAATTCTCTCTGCTCAATAGCCGTTAGTTGCATTAAGGACTCTTCAACAACGACTGAACAGACAGTCGGAATCTCCTCATATATCTGTCTGTGTTCAGCTGTTGTTATAATCACCACCTTATTCAAACTACCAAACAATGAAATGAGTTTTACACAGAATGCCATTTCTGCATAAGTTCCGGTCTGCTGCACTATTACGCTCATACCTTACTGTGGTTCCTCTCATTAGCTCCCAATTCATACTAGGCCTGGTTCAGTTAATTGTAAATATTTTTATTCGTAATCAATGATAGCTTGGCTATAATGTTTTTTTCATATAATTGTTTACTCACCTTAACAAAAATACTATCTTAACAGCCTCGTAGAAAAATAGCTGAGTACACCGATCTGTCAAGTGCATAGTACATAGCACTCTTGGCGCATTGAGCTCAGTAAAATAGTACTCATGGGGTCGCAAGATCCTTCGAACGTGATCAATTCCCTGGTGTTAGTCAATCACAATCATCTAAATCACTATGAAACTTACAAACAGATCAATCTAATACTTCATTAGAGCTCAAATACTGAAAATAATCTAGAACTCATCAAATCTAAAGTTAAAGGACATGGCTTACGACTCAAGTATATAGACCTTAAGCACAAAGATTACAAAACAATTATGCTTGAGGTAACCCACCAGGATCGGCAACGATCAGATAGACAAACTACTTGGCCAATCTAACCCAAATCCTCCCAAGTGCGGTTAGCGTATCAGTTTTGTCTTAACCACATTCAGATTGATAGCCTTACATTCTGTTGACAACCCTTTCATCACGGGTCAAATGAACCAATCATTCAGATAT